>NZ_JBSWSP010000012.1:0-72019 GCF_054095825.1 Candidatus Nitrosopumilus sp. bin_68KS | reverse complement strand
AGAAAGGAACTAACGAAGCCACAAAGGCAATCGAACGTGGTACTAGCAAACTAATTGTTATCGCTGAAGATGTAGAACCACCTGAGGTAGTAGCACATCTTCCAATTCTATGTGAGGAACAAGGTGCTGCATATGCATTTGTACCAAGCAAACAAGAATTAGGCAAGTCTTTGGGTATTGATATCACTTCTGCCGCTGCAGCAATTTTGGATGCTGGTGATGCACAACACATAGTAGACCAAGTTGTATCATCAATTGCTAAAATTAAAGGCGGTAAGACCGAAGAATGAGTCAAAACGCTGAAGAAGTAGTTCAATCTGAAATTATTCAAATTGTTGGACGAACTGGTATTGCTGGTGAAGTTATTCAAGTTAGAGTAAAAGTTCTTACTGGAAAAGATAAAGGTCGAATACTTACAAGAAACGTCAAAGGTTCTGTTAGAGTAGGAGAAATTCTAATGTTAAGAGAAACAGAGAGAGAAGCAAAGAAAATCAAATAGGTGATATGATATGAGTCTTTTAGTTAAACCATGCAATTTCTGTGACAGACCTGTAGCCAAAGGTTCTGGTACAATGCTTGCAAAAAATGATGGAACCGTTTTATGGTTTTGCTCTTCTAAATGCAAAAAGAATATGCTAGACCTAAAACGTGATCCAAGAAAATTAAAATGGACAAAAAAATATGTCAAAGGCGGCATTAGAAAGAAGTAGAATTGACTGAACAATCTCTATTCATTGTAAAGCCAGATGCAGTAGCTAGAAATCTAGTTGGTGAAGTAATCTCAAGATTTGAAAAAAAAGGATTCAAACTATTGAAATTAAAGATGTTTACATTTTCTCAACAACAAGCAGAGAATTTTTACGGTGTACACAAAGACAAACCCTTCTTTGGTGAATTAACATCCTTTATCACATCAGGACCAGTAGTTGCAGCAATAATTGAAGGTAATAATGCAATTGCAACAACTAGAATTATGATTGGAGCTACAAAATCATTTGAAGCTGAACCTGGCTCTATAAGAGGAGATTATGGATTAGGATTTAGTGAAAACATTATTCACGCATCAGATTCACAGGAAAGTTTTGATCACGAATCGAGGGTAGCATTTGAGTGATCTGATTTGCAAATTCGTCAGCCCATAGTGGCAGTTCTTGGTCACGTAGACTCTGGAAAAACATCTCTTTTAGATAGAATTCGTGGTACTGGGGTTCAAGGTAGAGAAGCAGGAGGTATCACTCAACATATTGGTGCAAGCTTTCTTCCATCTGAGACAATCAAAGAAACTTGTGGAATACTATACAAAAAACTTGAACAGGCAGAACATAAAGTACCTGGAATTTTAGTAATAGACACACCAGGACACGAAGTTTTTACAAATCTTCGCTCACGTGGAGGTTCAGCAGCTGACATTGCAATACTAGTAGTTGATGTTAATCGTGGTTTTCAACCACAAACAAATGAAAGTTTAAAAATTTTACAGAGTAGAAAAGTTCCTTTTGTAGTAGCTCTTAACAAATGTGATCAAATTTCTGGATGGAGAAAATCAGAAACAAAATTCATTTCACAAGCAATCAAAGAACAAGATGCATCAATTCAGACTGATCTTGATCAAAAAATCTATGATGTTGTAGGTACCCTGTCAATTCTTGGCTATCAATCTGAGGCGTTTTATCGTGTTAAAGACTTTAAATCAGAAATTGCCATTGTTCCAATCTCTGCAAGATCAGGAGTTGGAATCCCTGAACTACTGAGTGTTTTAGTGGGATTAACTCAACAATATCTTCAGAAAAGACTCAATCAAGAAGAAAAAGAACCACGTGGAATAGTTTTGGAAGTAAATGATGAAGTAGGATTAGGACAAACTGCAAATATTATTCTAATTGATGGAACAATTAAAAAAGAAAATAGCATTGTGGTGGCAAAAAGAGATTCTGTAATTGTTACAAAACCCAAGGCAATATTGTTACCAAAACCCCTTGATGAGATGCGAGATCCTCGAGATAAATTCAAACCAGTAGCTCAAGTAGATGCAGCAGCCGGACTGAAGATTGCATCTCCAGATCTTGAAGGTGTACTTCCAGGAAGTACTCTCTATGTTGCTACAAATGATGCTGAGATAGAAAAATTCACTAAACTAATTGAAGCTGAAATGAAATCCGTTTTTATTGATACTGAAACAAATGGAATCATCCTCAAATGTGATACTATAGGTTCACTTGAGGCTATCGTTGAGATGCTAAGACGCTCACAAGTGCCTGTTGCAAAGGCCGACATTGGTCCTGTGAATAGACGAGATGTAATGGAGGCCAAAGCAATCAAGGAAAACGATAGACATCTTGGAATAATTTTGGCATTTAATGTAAAGATTTTACCTGATGCAAAAGAGGAATCCGAAGACAGTCACATCAAAATTTTTGAAGACAGAGTAATCTATAGCTTGATTGACAATTACAATGCATGGGTTGAAGAAGATACTGCAAATGAAGAAGATGCAATGTTTGCAGAATTAACCCCTATAGCAAAATTTAGTTTTCTTAAAGGTATGATATTTAGAAATAACAATCCCGCAGTTTTTGGTGTTCGAGTGGATGTAGGAAATCTAAAACATAAAATTCCATTTATGAATATGTCTGGACGTAAAGTTGGAACAATCCACCAATTACAGCTTGATAAAAAAACAGTATCTTCTGCAAAGGCTGGAGATGAAGTTGCATGTTCTGTTAATGATGTAACAATTGGAAGACAAATTTTTGAAGAAGAAGTATTCTATACATTCCCTCCATCCCCTGAAGCAAAAAAATTGCTGACCAAGTATATGCATAAGCTAAGTCCTGAAGAACAAGAAGTTCTAAATGATATAGTTAGAATTCAGCGGGAAAAAGAACCGATTTATGGTTATTAGTTTTCAAGAATAACTTCTTTTGATAAAATGAACGTTGACCAATACTTGTCATCATAACATTCTTCACATACTTTGAATCTAAACCTGCATCATATCTATTAGGTATTTTCCTTTGTTGGAACAATAATTATGAATTCCCACACAAAGTTTTGTTAGTAATCAAATTTAAAATAATATTTAATTTCTTTCTAGTGATAATTGATTTACTATGCGGAATGTTTCTTGCAAATCATATGAATTCCTGGGGCACCTACTGCCCCCATCATTTTATCAACAATCTGGCCAGACTTGAACATGATAAATGTTGGAATGGATTGTACACCAAACTTCATTGAAATATTCTGATTTTGATCCACGTTTACTCTGCCAAATTTTACATTGGGATATTTCTTTGAGAGGCTCTCAAAGATTGGGTGCATTGTTTTACATGGACCACACCATTCTGCCCAAAAATCCACCAATGTTGGATTCTCAGCTGATACTACCTGATCAAAATTAGTTCCATTCAAATCTATTATTCCAGGCTCAATTTTAGGCTGGTTTTTTTGATTTAGCATCTCTGCCAATTTTTTTTGCATTATTTTTTGAATTTCTGGATCTTCAGACATTGTTTACATGAAATAGTTTCTACTAAAAAATCTAGCCTAAATATTCCTCATACATTAGCACTAGGAAAAAATGACTTTCTGATTATATGCTAAAAATAGAGTTCCCAATATGAAAATAACTTCCAAGAACTGTAACATTAAATTTGAGAATAGGTATAGTGATTTTTGTTCTCAAACTTGTTCAATGTAATATGTTGAAAACTCAATAGTTAAAATTACATCAAACCAAAACTATCTAATGCTCAATGATTGAAACTTAATCCTTATCTGTATTAATTGGAATTGCTTCAAATCTTCTTGATTTACACATCGGACACTGGTCAATGTATCTTGTAAAGCTGACAGAAGTATATGCTATACCACAGTCACCGCAAATTCTAAGATTTCTACTTAGCTTTCCCATGTTGATTCTGATGAAACATTATGATTAAAACTTAACCTTTTTTGAAACTTACCAAAATTGCCACCAAGGTTTTACAACTACTTTCTCAATAATTGTACAGACCCCTTCGATAAGCTTTGTTCCAGGACCGCATATTCCAAACTTTTTCTCTACAACTTTAGGCTTATCCAAACCTACTGCCTGATAAATTGATTCATACTCTGAAAAATTATCATCAAACCATTTCTTGTAGCTTGCCTCTTTGTTGTATCTGTCTACATAGCTTTGTGGATCTTTTGTTTCATCAACAAATGAAGCTGGAATTTGTAATGGCTTATCCAAACCTACTGCCTGATAAATTGATTCATACTCTGAAAAATTATCATCAAACCATTTCTTGTAGCTTGCCTCTTTGTTGTATCTGTCTACATAGCTTTGTGGATCTTTTGTTTCATCAACAAATGAAGCTGGAATTTGTAATTCTTCTGGTTCCGGTTCTGGTTCAGGTGTGACTTGTTTTGGCTTTGGTGCAGGTTCCTCATATGCCTTTTTTACAGTAATTGTAATTTTCTCTCTGTCTTCTTGACTTCCTTTATTTACAACAATATCAAATGTGTAAAATACATCTTGGATGTTTCCTTGAGATTTTGATGGCGTCCAAACAAACTTACCCGTACTTGAATCAATTGTAGCTCCAGTTGGTTCTCCCTTTAAACTAAAAACTGCATCTGTAATTGAACTATCAACAAGTCCAACAGTAAATGAAAGCGTTTTTTCTACTTCAACTGATCTGTCTGCAACAGATTTTAGTTCTAATACAAAGTCTGGAACTTCAAATAATTTTTTTCCATCAAACTCTAATTTTATTGTAAACCCTTCTTCTTCTTTTTGATTATCAACAAACGCTGTTGCATTATAGATTCCTTCACTGGAAAAGAAATTTGGAACTGGTCTTGGGATTGCGGTGAATTCGCCTTGATCTGGTGATGGATCAGATAACATTCCTTTGAAATTCCCTCCTGCATCACGAATTATGATAAAAACGGTTTCTTTACCATCTTGTGTTCCAATTAATTTGAAACTTTCATCAGTTGTGTAAAACCCCTTTTCTAGGGACATGGAAGTTACATTGGCATAGGCTGGTGTCATTACGATTAGAAATAACAACAATACAGATAATCCTGATAATTTAATACTCACAATGAACGCTTATCTGAGTTTATTTTTAAAAAAGACGTATAATTTCTTCTTGCTTTAAGCAAACAAATGTTAACCACACTCACAAATCCAGTAAAAATCTCATATAGACTTGACCATTTGTTCTAATTTCCATGTCGTAAAATGTTGGGGCCTTTATCTCAACTTTGAAATTATGTTTTTGAACATCAAGTGGTTCCCCATATGCTGTTGCCTTGATGATATAACCATCTTTTTCCTCAATATTAAACTCAATTCGTTTTATTGCAAATCCTTCAGTAATCAAAAGAAATGGGATCTCTTCAAGCCAGCTAAACAGAAGATAACGTAGGTCTTTTCCATTTGCATTGAAATCCATCTTGCCTTTTTCTTCAACTTTATCTTGATCTAGTGTGAGATTAATTTCTGCTTCTGCTGCTACAGCAAATGCTTCTTTGATATCTTTTGCAGTAACTTCAATGATTGCATCTGTTGCATGATCTAAAAACTTGTAACTCAATTGTATTTTTTAGAAAACTTTCTGATTATTAATCTAGCCTATCTGATACAATATCTGAACAGAAATATTTTTCCATGATTCTATTTAATAGCCATTTGACCATATTGTCTTAAGATATGATTTATTGTTTCCAACAATGTTATAATTTTAGGAAAATCTGAAGTCATTAAATCCTTTTTAATAATAGATAAATGATATCTTTTTTGTTTTATCTCTCGTAGTTTTTTAGATTTTGATGTATCACAATTTTTTAAATCACTCAAGTTTGCTGAAATATCACAAAGTTTGATTAATTTTGCATCAAATGATGATTCTTTAAGTTGTATTCTGTATACTTTTTCTCTTTGTTTTCTAGGTAGTGTTTTATCTTCGCTCAAAGATGATACAATTACAGCAATTCTATTTCCAAACTGCTCATACAAATTATCAAAACTTACATCAGTTTCTTCAATAATTTCATGAAGCCATCCTGCACTTAGGAGTTCTTCATCAATAACACCTAAACTCTTGAGTCTATTTACTACATCTTCTAGATGTTTTGAGAAAGTACTACCATCTTTTCTCAAATACCCTGCATGTTTCTTTTTTGCAAGAAATTCGGCACTTTTTAGTAATTCCAAGATCTACTTCTAATATAGTAAAATTTGTATTTTCATAATTGTATGATTACTGTACTTTCTCATCCATTTCGATAATTCCAAACATGTTACCTTCAGTATCAGTATACTGTGCAAACCATCCTATTTTTGGAATTGCCATTTTAGGAACAATTAGCTGCCCTCCTTTTTCTAGAATTTTTTTAGAATAATCATCAAGCGATGGAACATTAATGGTATTTGATATTCCTATTTGTCCTGACATTCTCTTTGATAACCCTCCGTTGATTCCGGGCTCTTTTGTTCCTGTGGTTGCCATCCAATAGTCCATTGGCCCATCCCATTTCTCAAATTTCCAATCAAACACTTCTTTGTAGAATTTTTGTGCTCTTTCAGGATCATCTGCAGGTATGTCAAAATGAGAAATTCTTGGCATGATTTTTGATCGCACTAAATTATTTAAAACTGAGCTTCTCATTTTGAATAATTTCAGTATTTTAAAATTGGATACTATATGACTTGACTTTATGAAAGCTGCTTTTTTTGATGGTGAAAAAATGATTTTTGATCAAAACTATCCTGATCCACTTTCTTCTGAATCCCTAGTTAGAGTCAACTTGGCAGGAATTTGTGGAACTGATTTAGAGATCCTTGATGGATACATGAAGTATAATGGAATTTTAGGTCATGAATTTGTTGGAACTGTAGAAAAATCAGAAAATTCTCAACTAATTGGAAAAAGAGTAGTAGGTGAAATTAATGCTGGATGTGGAGTTTGTAATTCTTGTAAAAATGGAATGTCTCGTCATTGTCCTAACAGAACAGTTCTGGGAATTTTAAAAAGAAATGGGGCATTTGCAGAATTTGTTTCACTTCCAGAAAAAAACTTACATGTTTTACCTGATTCAATCAGTGATGAACAAGCTGTGTTTATAGAACCACTAGCAGCCGCATTTGAAATCAAAGAACAAGTAAAACTTGATTCACAATGGAATGTAGCAGTGATAGGTGATGGAAGACTAGCGCAATTAATTGTACGAGTATTGAATCTATCTTGTAAGAATATCACGTGTTTTGGTAGACACAAAAATAAACTACAAAGCTTAGAGAAACTTGGGATTAAAACTAAGATTGGAATTGAATCTGCAAATGAATTCTCTTTTGATTTAGTTGTAGAGGCTACTGGAAGTAATTCCGGATTTTCTGATTCTATGAAATTGACAAAACCACGTGGAATTGTTATTTTAAAGTCAACTATTGCCTCTAGAGAGAATTTAGATTTGACTCCCACTGTTGTCAATGAAATAACCTTGATTGGCTCTCGTTGTGGGTTGTTTAAACCTGCAATTGATGCACTATCTACTGGAATGATAACTGTTGATGATTTGATTGATTCTACATTCCCTCTTGAGAAATTTCATGAAGCAATTATTCATGCAAAAAAGCCTGATACATTAAAGGTATTTCTAAAACCATAATTTGAATTATTTTTTCATATGAAATTGGTTTTACTCTAAAGGAAAATCAACCTTACAGCAAGCACATTTCCCTCTTTTACCTTTGTAACGTACCTCAAAATATTCAATAATCTCTGCACTGCATACCCAACATGTGAGTTCTTCACTTTGCTCTTTCACACTAATAGATACTTTTCATCGTTTTTATTCATACTGCAAATTTTCTTAATGAAAAACGTGAATAAGTGTAATTTGAAAAAGATAAATCACAAATATCAAAAAGTGAATTAAATTAAAATCTATTATTTCAATATGGCTAATTTTTTAAAGCAATTCATTAATCCGTACACCTCGTCTGATGTAAGTTCCTTTTCTTGTTTGATTGCAATCTTTAACATGTCTACCATTACACGAAATTCTTTCTCTTCCATTACTCCCCTAAAATTTGAATTTTTTTTAATTATAAATCTCTTATTTTGAAATATTTCATTTTAAGGATCTATTTTATGATCGATTGATTCTGTTTATTTTACAAATTTAAACCTGAAAAAATAAACTTTCAAATTTTATAAAAGCAATTTTTGAAAAAGTCGATCACATATTTTTTTATAATGTTTATCTACATATTTTTTACAAGATTGAAACAAAGAAGTTTTCTACTTTAACGAGTATTATCTAAAATTGTCATGTACCGTGACTAGTCTGGCTTAGTTTTCACTCGGAAAGTAATTTAGTAAGATTTCATTTCCAGAAGCAATTGGAACCATTTGATTCATTCCTTATTTGGATTTCAGAGTTTCTTGGAGGGCATCTTTACGAAGGAATTTTCCTAGCAGCCTTACTTGAGACTATTGTTCCTCCAATTCCCACTCTTGCAATATTTCCTACTGCTGGATTCTTGGCATTTCAACAAGGTATTCCACTTATTGGTCTGATACCTATGATTTTACTTGGAGCAGCTGGTGCTACTATGGGAACTTCAGCAATTTATCTAATCGCATTAAAGCTTGGTAGAGTTGTTTTAATTCGCTATCTTCGATATGTTAGAGTATCTGAAAAAAAATTAGAGCGAGTAGAGATTTGGTTTGAAAAATATGGTGACAAGGCTGTATTTTTGGGAAGAATGGTTCCAGTGATGAGAGAAATGATTTCAGTTCCAGCTGGATTACTAAAAATGAGAATTCCAAAATTTGTTATTTACACATTTGCAGGATCATGTGTATGGTCTACTGGAACAATTCTATCTGGTTATTACTTTGGTGAAGCAATTGGACTTGGCACTAGCACTATAGCCTCATTGCCTTAAATATCAAAAAGGTGCTATGATTTGTAACATCCTACTGTTTGGCTGGATGCATGGCAGAGATTCTTCAATGCTCCCCTAGTTATTGAAGAATTTCTGTTTAAAAATTACCTAATGTTTTTTGTCTTTTCTCTTCCCAAATTAATTCACTCATTCCAAGTTGTATTCGCAGAAAATTTGCAGTCGCAGGACCAAATCCCTCATAATGATTATTTGTCATTACCATTCCAAGTGGAGTGTCTTGAATACTTTTTAGTTTCTTTGCCCAGTTTGTGATCCATTCTTTTCTCTGTTTTCTAACTTTGCCGAATTCTGAATCAGGAATAGAACGATCTCCAATTAATCTAACGTAAAGATAATTTGCAGTAACTGGATATGGATTATTAACTCCTTCAACATCATTCCATACAAGACAATGTTTGTTTTGTTTTAGATATGCTAATGCATCATCTGAAAACCATGATTCATGTCTACCTTCAATTGGATACAAAAAATCATCGGGCAAAATGTCAAACAACTCTTCAAGTCTTGGTTTTGCTTCATCAAATGATAGAGATGGAGGTAATTGCAAAACCAGAGCTGAAACCTTTTCATGAATTGGAATAAGTGAAGACAAGAATGAAAAAACTTCTGAATTTATTTTTTCCAGCCTCTTTTCATGCGTGATTATTGATGGAAATTTGGCTGTAAATCTAAAATGCCTTGGGGTGTCGGCATTCCACCTTCTAACAATCTCTTGAGAGGGAATCCTGTAAAATGTAGAATTAATTTCAGTAATTTCAAAAATTTGTGAATAATATCTAAGCCAATCCTGACTCTTGCTATTTCTTGGATAAAAAGTTCCAGACCATCCTTGATAACTCCATCCAGTACAGCCTACTTTGATATTCATAATAATTACACATTATGTGGTATTTTTAAAAATTTGAAAGCTGACTATTGCGGATTAATCTCTGCGCAGCCTTGCTGTATGCATAGACCGGCAAACAATCACCAGCATTTGGACAATAGGTTATTGTGTCAGCTTTCCACACTACAATATGCATTCATTAAATAAAAAGTAGATCTTCAATTTCAATAGTGCAAATTATATTTCTGAGAAATTTTAACTCTGAATTAATTTAAGAATAATTTCTACTTGATGTTTATATTAAAATTCTAAATAATACAAGATATGTTTCATTTCAGAAAGAAAAGAGAATTTGTATTTATTCATATTCCCCCAATTCCATCAAGTAAACTCCCTAAAGACTAGATTTTGATAAATCCATTATTTATCATCCATTGAATGTTTTTGAAAAACTCTTCATCTGATATTGATCCCTGACTCCACCAGCCAGCATCTTTTCGTAACCATGATGGTATTTCTTCTTCAAAATCCCCTTCAGGTGCTATTCCAAATGGAATTGAAATGATGTTATTTTCTATGAGATATTGAAGACCTGATGCATAGTCGTTATCTGAAATTTGATTCAATGACCACCACTTTGCAGTTTTTTTAACCCATTCAGGAATTTTAGAAATTATTTCGACAAAATGTTTACCATCTTCAGTTCTGCACTGTCTTGGGTATGACTCCATTATAGAATTTCCAGATTCAACACATTCCTCAAAACTATTGATTGCGTTTATGGGTGCAATTCTCAGAATTTTATCATCATTAGGATTTGGAAATCCTCTCCCATCCTGATTACTTGTAAGAATATACAATAACCCATCAGGTCCAGTTTGTACATCCCGCAGTCTTCCAAATTCATCTTGGAATAGTTTTTCATGAGATAAAACCAAGTTGTTTTCTAGATCAAAATCTATCATGTGGAGATGACTTCCTCTGAGTGTAGCGACAAAATATTTTCCCTTCCAGTCAGGAATTTTATCTCCAGAGTAGAATTCTGCACCTGATGGTGCCCATGTATCATCACCTGTGTGTAATATTGGATTTTGTAATCCTTCTAATGTTTCATCTCCAATTATGTCTGGCCAGCCATAATTTGTACCTGAAATTATCACATTAATTTCATCATTGGCTATTCCTCTCCATCCTGACGGACCATGTTCTGTTGCAACTAGATTCCCAGATTCATCCCAATCAATGCCTTGGGGATTTCTATGACCTATTGAATAAATTGGAGAATTCTTCCATGGGTTATCATCTGGAATTGTTCCATTAGAATTAATTCTCAGAATCTTCCCACCCAACGAATTCAGATCTTGAGATAATTTTGGATTTCCTGCTTCTCCTGTTGTGATGTATAATTTTCCGTCTGGTCCAAATTGAATTCTTCCACCATCATGAAACGGCCCGCCAGGAATTCCATCAAGTAATATTTTATTTTCTGTTAATACTCCATCTATTAATTGAAATCGAACAAGTTTGTTTATTGTTGATAAAAATTCATTATAAGTATAATAGAGATAGATGAAATTATTTTCTTCAAATTTTGGATCCACTGCAATCCCTAACATTCCTCCCTCTACTCCTCCAACTCCAAGTGACAATAACGGTTCTTCCAACAATTTTCCATTTTCAATAATTCTGATGTGTCCATTTCTCTCGGTAAATATTGTAGTTCCATCAGGCAACCAATCAATACTCCATGGTATCGTGAGGTTGTCAGCTACTGTCTCTACTTTAACTCCAAGATCATGGTATTCTTGAGCAAATGCAACAGGAATTGTAAACAAAAAAATTGCCAAAATTACCCAATGTGATAAATCTTTCATGTCGCTCTTATGCTTTATGTGGATAAATAATTAGACATTTCTTAGAAAGTTGTTTGACATTGACCTTTCTCATAAATCTCTGATGATGAATTGATACGAAATAGGAAACGAGGTAAACTGGAAAACTACGAATTCTAGATGCTTCCATCTTTTTTCGTGTTTTCCTTTATTTCCTATCTGTCTACCTCCTCAAATCTCTTCTTTTGAATTTCGGCAGATATGATAGACCTCGTCATTAATTTTATGTAAAAATAAAATTTAAAGAGTTCTGTTTAAAATCTTAAAATTTGTTTACTATTAATAGTATTATAATACATATGTACATATTTTTATGATTTCAATTATTTTCTGAAATTAATTTAGAATCATTTTTGCCAATTACCTAGTTGTGTTAAATATGTACAAACACATCTAATTCTATATGACAGATGAGAAATTTTCCATTGAAGACATTAAAAATAAAATCAAAGATATTTTGGCTGAGCCTGAAATTAGATATTGTGGTTTGATTGATTGCAAGGGGGAATTAATTGCTGGTGATTTTAAAGATGGTGTAATCCCTTTTGAAAATGATGAAAGACGGAGGCAGACATTTCAAGAATTAGCTCATAGAGTCGCAAATAGAAAAGGTTTTGATGCAAATTTAGGCAGAGTAAAATATTCTTCTTCAAGGCGAGAAAAAGTTGTAATGATGAGTTTTCCATTTGGAAGATATATCTTACTGGTTATTGCAGAACCAAGTGTAAACATCGATAGGCTTGGTTGGAAAATAATTTACAAACTAGAACATCAATGGTCTGAATTTCATGGACTGTAAAGTATTACAAAAACTGTAATTTTTTGAGTCTTTTGTGTATGTTTGCAATCCATTATAATAATCAGAGTAAATTCCAAAATTATATCAGAACATAGATGTTATATCATGATGAAGAATTAGATGAAAAAGAATTAGAAAAAATATTTAATAAATTAGATCCAAAAACTATTGAACAAATTCAAAAACTTTATGAGAATACTGATTAAAAAAATTTTTAGTTTATGATTTATATTAAATTTTGTTTTTAACCTACTATTTCTCTTGCAATTTTATCATGACAAGTACACTTACAAAATCTGTAAAAATCACTATCATGCTCTGAATTACATTTTGAACATCCATTACCTGATGCTATTTTAACTGTAAGCGTATTTTTAATATTTTAATTTTTTGCTAGGAATTATTATTTCAAGTTATAACAAGTTTCTTTGCCTTTGCAAATACTGCAGACCACTGTACCCAAGTTAATCTTCCAGTTTGTGTATTTTGCTTTGAAGGATGATATGATGTGATGATCCTTATGGTGTCATATTTGAATAGTTTATTGTGCCCAAATTTTTCAGGTTTTACCTTGTACAATTTACAAGTTGCATCATATGCTATTTTTCCAAGACAAAGAATTGTTGTTATATTTTTTAGAATCTTTCTTTCCTGTTCCAAAAATCCAAAACAAGTGTTCATCTCTTCTCTGGTTGGTTTGTTTTGTGGCGGTGCGCATCTTACTGCTGCAGTAATATAGGCATTTTTGAGTATCAATCCATCATTGATGCTTTGACTAGTAGGTATTGATGCAAATCCATGTTTGTGCATTACTTTTGCCACCCAGTCTCCTGATGAATCCCCTGTAAACATTCTACCCGTTCTATTTCCACCGTGTGCAGCTGGTGCTAAACCTACAATAAGTAATTTAGCATTTATATCACCAAATCCAGATAGTGGTTTTCCATAGTATTTTTCATCTTTGAATCGTCGAACCTTATTTTTTGCAACATCTCTAATGTATGTTGATAGTCTTGGACATTTTTTGCAATTTACAATCTTTTTGTTTAGTGATTCTATTGAATTCAATAGTATTGAATTAGATTGGCTGTATTAAAAATTCTATTGAGTGTTATGTTCAATAAAACAAGATTCTATGTTTCCACTACTGTTTGAATAGTGATAAACAATTCCATGTGGTAGTTTTGTTTGTCCAATTAATTTCATGTTTTCACCTTAAAATTTTTTTACTTAACAAAATGTGTGTGCAAAAGCTACACCTGTTCGGGATCTCTATCTAGATTAATTCCAATTGATTGAGCCCACTTTGCTAATTCCTCTACAAACTCATTTTCTTTTTGAGTAAACATGAGCAAACTATCATTTAGGCAATAAAAGAAATTGCTATTAACTTATCTTTTATTCATAAAAAAATTTGATTTCAGAGAATTTTATTATCACAATCTATCTATATTTCCCAGGCGTGAATCACTCAAAAATTGTCTCATTTGTAATAATACTTACTATGATATTGACCGACATTCTTTATATACCAAAATAAAGAATTTGCGTAATGAAAAGTATACAACTTCTAAGCGTTGTTTTTTCACTGATCATGTTTACTGGAGTAACTGCCGGTAGTACAGCGTTTGCTGATACTGATGATCTTGAAGAAAGGATAGAGCGATTTTGTGAAATGAATGATTCAGAACGAAACGACTTTTTCATTGATTATGCAGACATGAAAGAATATGATGAAAAACTTTCTACTATCTGTAAAATAACTGATGAAGAAGAACGCGTTGATACACTAGATGAATTCATTTTTGATATAGTTCTAACTAGAGACGATGTTGATAACGATTTTGATGCAGAATTTGATGAACTTGAAGAAGAGTTCAAAGAAGATGGCATTAAAGAAGACGATAGAGACGAAACTGACGATAGAGACGAAAAATATTCTAGAGATGAATCTCTTGATGACAGACTAGAACATTATTGTAACATGACTGATCTTGAAAAACGTCAATTCTTTGCAGACCATCCGAGATTAACACAATTTTCTGATAGACTAGAAAACTATTGTGATTTATCTGAAGATGATCGAGATAATGCAATTGACAAATTTGTTGCAGAACATAAAGATATCATACGTGATTACATGAAAGATAAAATTCATGACAAAGTCACTGATAAAATTCATGAAAAAATGACTGACACTCACATGGATTATGATCGATTATGTTCTATGGCAGAATCTGACAGAGCAGCAGAAATTACTGATGTTGCAAAATTTGATAGAATCTCAAAATGGTGTAATATGACACCCGAAGAGCGAGAGGACTATGCAAAAAATCACATGAACGATAAAGTTTCTGAAAGAATCAGAATGTCTGATATGTCTCCTCGACTCAAGGCAATGATCATGGACAAACATGACATTTCTGATGAGAAACGTGAAGAAATCAAGATGAAATATAGAGAAAAACACGGTGAACTAACTGATGAACAAAAATCAGATCTAAAGATGAAGTTCAAAGATCACATGAAAAAAGTCAAAATCAAAATGTCTGATGAGCGAAGATCAGCAATTCATGACAGACTATCTGACATGAAAGCATTCAAGGAAGAACTTCGTGAACGAGCATCTGATATGACTGATGAGGAAAAACAACAACTTAGAGAAGATTTCATTCAAAAGGCAAAAGATATGCAATTAGCATGGATTTCCCCACGTATACAAATAACTGCAGGCATTGATGCTGCAGAAGTAGAATGTCGTGAAGGATTCAGTCTTGTAATGAAAGCATCTAACGGAGTACCAATGTGTCTCAAAGCAAACACTGCTCTTAAGATGATAGATAGAGGACTAGTAATTCCTGCTAACTAATCTTTTTTTTATTTTTTATTTTTATAATGTGAAATATTATTACTGCATTTACTAAGATTCACAACCAATACCATCTTTGTCAGAATCAAATCTATGTGGATCAGGTTGTAATACTGTGAATTTCTTTCGTTCCATATCTTTACAATCCAAGTCCGGTGGACTAGATGGAATACAAAAGTCTGGATATGATACATCACAATTATCTTTACTGTGTTCTAGAGTTTTATTTGGAATCTCCAATTCTAAGACAGAATTTACACATCCATGTTTTTGGGCCCAAAATTCTTTTCCAAATTCACTTGAATCACAAAATCTATCTTGTAAATATCCTAAATTAGCATCTAGTAATTCTGAATTAAGATTCACACCATTGCATGTTACTGCGCCAACCATTCTCCCATAACTTCCAAGAATTTGTCCATCATCCTCATCTACCATAACTTTAGACCCTATTGGGCAAATTGTTTCAATAAATTCTCTTGAATCCTCACCTCCAAACATCTTTAGTTCTGGAGCCGATGATAATGCAAATCTAATTGATTGACCATCAACTATGATTGTATCGCCGTCAATAATTTTAGTAACTGTGCCCTCAAAACACTGAGCACTACCAGAGCAATTTAATGAAGATTGTAAATTACTTTGAGATGCTTCTAATTTAATTCGTTTTGAATCTTCAATTCTTTCTGACTCTGCAAAATCAAATGATGAATGTCCATCCCCACCTATGAAAATCATGAAAATCACAAGTGGAATTCCAACACCTGCTCCCATTATGAGATCTTTTCGCATATTTCTAAAATAATTTTGTAAACTCAAGCATATTAAAATAAAGTTTTAAAAAAACTGTCTAGTTCTGCATAGTTTATGATGAATTTCCTATCTGTATTCGTCTCCGCAGTCTCCAATTTTCTCAAACAAATTATTTGATTTTACAGTAACTGAATTAATCGATGAAATATCATCCTTATCTAATTTTATTTCAAAAACTTTGGCATTGTCATTTCTGTGATTAGAAATTCCCAATCTTGCTCCAATAATTACTCCTGCAACTTGAGGTTTATCAAGTATAAATCTAGTAGCAATATTTGCAATACTACATTGATGTTTTTTTGCAATTTTATCAATACTAAAAAGTAATTCTTGAAATAATTGCCACCCTCCCCAAATATCTATCATATTCTTATATTTTTGTAAACTAGCTGTAGTTAATTCCCCTCTATGTGGTTCATCTGATCCTACATATTTTTCAGAAAAGAATCCTCCTAACAACGTTCCATATGTCAGAATCTTTATTCCATTTTTTATAAAAAATGGCGTCATTATTTTTTCTGGTCTTTGATCTAAAATAGAAAACTGAACTTGGTTTGACACAATATGAAAGCCATTTTCGATCATTATTCTAACTCTCTCAGTATCAAAGTTTGTCAATCCCAAATGTTTTATTTTTTGCTCGCTCTGCAATTTTGACACGTGATGTAGTACATCAAGATAACTTGTATCATTATAATCCCACCAATGAAACTGAAGTAAGTCAATACAATTAGTATTCATTTTTTTTAATGATTGCTCAATGTAGTGGGTAACAATACTATTGCTCATTGGACCTGGATTTGGAACAAATTTAGTTAGTGCTTGTGATTGAGTATTGTCAATTTTTTCTCTAAATTCCCCTACCAATGATTCTGCAGGACCATAAATGTCTGCCAAATCCCAGGTTGTAAATCCTGAATTATGATATTCTATCATATCTGCAATCGCTAAATCTTTCTCAATTTGACCGTGACCTCCTGCAACTTGCCACATTCCGTTTAGAATTCTACAAATCTCCAAATCTTTTGCAAGAGTAATTTTCTCAATTGGCACAAGTTTCTTAGAAAAAATCTCTTTAAAAAACTGGCATTATCACAGAAATATCTAAATCACAACCATCTAAGAAAGAATCATCTTGGAACTACCACGAGGAATGAAAGATTTTGAGGGTGCAGAAAATGCAAATCTTGAGCATATTCGATACCATTTCAAGCAACTATCAAATTTGTATGGGTTTTCATTTATGGATCCCTCTCCGATTGAATTACTATCTACTTTAGAAACAAAATCAGGTCCAGGAATTAGAGATGAAATTTACTATTTCAAAGATAAAGGGGACAGAGAAGTTGCATTAAGATTTGATTTTACAATGGGTCTGACAAGATATGCATCTTCTCAAAAATCTATGAAACTGCCTGCAAAACTCTCAAGTTTTGGCGGCGTATTCAGATATGATGAACCACAAAAGGGCAGATATCGATATTTTCACCAATGGGATATAGAGGTATATGGGAAACCCTCCATTGAATCAGAAGCTGAAATTATTGAACTGACCTCCAGACTATTTGATTCACTTTTGCTCAAAGGAATTTCAATTGACATTAATCATAGAAATCTTGTAGAGTCTTACATTAACAAAATTTTTGATTCAAAAGAACCTGAACTGATATCTGATATATTAAGAGCAGTAGATAAAATTGCAAAAAAATCAAAAGATGAAATTCTAAAAGAATTTCAATCTAAAGGATACGAAACAGAAAAAATACAAAAGATTCTAGAGTTCTCACAAATTAAAGGAACAATTTCAGAAGTTGAAAAATTATTTGATACAACACAATTAGAATCCTGGGATGAACTAAAACAGCTATTTGATTCACTTGAAAATAGAGGAGTATCCAATGTTAGAATTAATTTTGGTATAGTTCGAGGACTGGATTACTATTCAGGGATGGTTTTTGAAGTATTTGATAAAAATTCTACACTAGGCGCATTAGCAGGTGGTGGTAGATACGATACACTAACTAAAGCATTTGGAAGAGAGGATATTGGTGCAACTGGAGTTGCCGGAGGAGTTGAGAGAATTATTCTTACAATGCAAGAGCAAAAAATAATCCCCGAAGTATTACAAAAAAGAGTTGCAGTATTGTACATCAATGAGGAAATGCAAAAAGTTGCTCATTCAATTGCTTCGCTATTGAGATTAAATAATATTCCAACTGACATTGATTTGGCAGGAAGAAATCTGAAAAAGCAAATGGATATTGCAAACAATGCAAAATTCTCAATTATAGTTGGACCTGATGAACTTGAAGAAGGAAATGTTGTTCTAAAAGATATGATTACAGGAACAGAAGGGACAATTCCACTAGAGAAATTAACTGAAGATCCAAAATCTGTTCTTAATTTAGAAAAGATCTAGTTAACATCATAATTTCAGGACCTGTAGTTAATGATCCTACAACTATAGAATGATTATTTGCCAGTATTCCTGATGCAACATATGGGATTCCATTATTAATAGAACATTGCTCAATTTTTACGCCTAATAAATTAGAAAATGTCTTCATATCTTCTTCATCAGCTTCTGGATGGATGACGGCACCGGAATTATTTGCAACCATTACAGAACCTGTTTGATTAAAACCTGCAATTTTTTTCTGAATAACTTCTACTCCTAAAACATCTGAAATATTTTTGCAGTCTTCCGATGATAACCATGGGGAAACAACTGCCCCTTTGTCATTAGTACAAATTACATTTCCTAAGGCAGATAATTTTGAATCAAGAACACCTACTTCTAACTCAGTTTCATTTTTGAGAAAATCAAATTCATCTTGGTACGATGTTTTCGGAATTAGTATTCCTTTGTTGTTCATTACACATAATGCTCCAATTAGTCTTGTGTTGGCAATTGACATGAATAGACATTCCACATCAAGATGTTTTGCAAGTTTGTCTGCTTTTGATTGTGCATATCCCATTGGAAGTAAAATTACGCTATCATTTACTTTAGTGTAAACTCCAATGTTAGGACCACGATATACATCAAACTTGATAATATCCATATCCAGAGAATTGATCGTTCAGCGTTATGAACGTAAGGAAATCATTCCTAATGGATCAATATTTTACTATGAATCCATAATTTGCCTTATCTAGCTTTAAATAATAACCCTGAAAAATTATACTATGCCAATAGCAGAAAATTTTCCTGAAGGCCTAAAGCCTATTGGAAAAATAAACCTCGATGATGGAAATTTCCATATCATGTGGGGTCCAGGTAAAGAAAAAAACACTGATGGCTCACCAGCTGAAGTATTATCAGATTCTGATGTAGTGGCAGCATACACTGCAAGAGGAGAAGAACAAGTTCCTCTTGGTGTTAGTGGAACAATGGTAGCCGTTGATTGGGATTCTTGTGTAGCAGATGGAGCATGTATTGAAGCATGTCCAGTTCAAGTATTCCAATGGTACAGAACTGAAAAAGACATTCCAGCCAAAGATGTTGTTGGTCAAACTTTTGCAGGAACTGGTTCAAATGAAAAAGATCAAAGAAAAGATCTAACTGACAAGGCAGATCCAATCAGAGAACATGATTGTATTTGGTGCATGGCATGTGTATCTGTATGCCCACCACAAGCTATCAAAGTTGATCAATCAAATGTTGAAAAACATGAAGCAGCAGCCAAAACTCTTTAGAATTTCAAGACCCATTATATCTAGAAATTTTTATTTTATTTTTTATTTAGTCTCGACTAATTATATCTAGATTTAAATAATATTTTAAGATAGTCTGATTATGGTAGATCTACAAATTCCTGAAGACTTTTGTCATAATGACGTAAAGCCAAAAGGTAAAACAAGTCATTCCGATGGTGAAAATCTACATTTTATCTGGGGTGACGGAAGATCCGATGGTGCAGCATTCTCAAACGATGATGTAAAGGCAGCCTATGAAGCAAGAGGAGAAACACAAGTTCCTCTAGGAATTCATGGTACTACGGTTGCAGTCGATTGGGATTCATGTGTTGCAGCAGGTTCATGCATGAGTGTATGTCCCGTCCAAACCTTCCAGTGGTACAGAACCGAAAAAGATATTCCGGCAGAAAAATGTCTGGGTGAAACTTTTGAAGGAACTGGTCTTACAGAACAAGATGAAAGATTAGATTATACAGACAAATCACAACCAATCAGAGAACATGATTGTACTGTTTGTATGGCATGTCAAGAAATCTGTCCTGAAGGAGCTATTCGAATTGAAGCATCAAATCAAGAATGGCATGAGAAGGCAGCAGGAACATATGTTAAAATGCCATCAAGTGGTGGCGGACCTCACGCACACGATTAAAGAAAATTTTTCTTTTTTCTTATTTTTCTATTTCACATCAACAAATTTTAATCACTTCAATCGAAGAGTTTTCGCAGAGGTCGCCTAGCTCGGTAGGGCGCGGGCCTTGAGAGCCTGTGTGCGCAAGCATACGGGGGTTCAAATCCCTCTCTCTGCGTTTTAATTTTCTATTTTTCCAAGTTCTGCTAGCATTGCAGATAACTGAATTTCAGAATTTGCTCCAACTAGAACTCTATAATCATATTTTGCAATAATCTCTAAAATATCTGATAACTTTTCATGCTTTGATTTGAACACTGCTGAGTTGATGTATTTTAGAAAATCTGATTCTGACATTCCATACACCTTGATTAGTTCTATCATCTTCTCTCTTGCTTCTGCAACTTTACCTGATAACGCAATCTTTAGAACTTCATCTACATCAGAGGTTTTAGTTAGACCTGCTGAACCCTTGACATGCTCCTCAGTAATACCTCCAAGACTTGCAGTTGCCTGCATTAGATTAATTGCATGTCTCATATCTCCTTCAGAATAATCATAAATTGCTTTGAGACCTTTTTTATCAAATTTGACTTTCTCTTTTTTTGCAATCTCTTCTAATCTTTTAATGAGATCCTCTTCTGGAATTGTTGTAAACTTGAAGGTAGCACATCTACTTTGAATTGGGTCGATGATTTTTGATATGTTATTTGCAATGAAAATAAACCTACAAAATTTTGCAGTGTCTTCTATAATTCTTCTAAGTGCTGTTTGAGCATCTGTAGTCATCTCATCTGCTTCATCTAAAATGATTATCTTGAATGGAACTTCAACCATTCCTGCAAATCTTGAAAATTTCTTAACCTTCTCTCTGACCATGCCAATTCCTCTCTCATCTGATGCATTTAGCTCCAGTGTGTAATCTTTGAAATTTTCCCCCAAAATTTGATTTGCAATACATAATGCAGCAGTTGTTTTTCCAACTCCTGCAGAACCTGAAAACATCAGATGTGGCATATCTGTTGGATCTTTGATTAATGCCTCTAAACTACCAATAATTTCAGTTTGATTTACAATTTCTGTGAGTTTTGTTGGTCTATACTTTTCTACCCACATACCACTATCCAACATGAGTCCTAAGGGCTAATCCCCATTAATAAATCCGAATTGGTTATAGTATCATACCATATCTTAAAATCAAAATCTATCCAAATCTTCTTGCGATCAGCCTGAGATTAATTAGGATCAAATGATCTCACTAAATTGTTAACAGAATTGATCGATCCGATACTTGAGGATCTAAAAGAGGATAAGTGATCTCGCATGGAAATTGATAAAATTGAAAAAGTGCATTCTATTGGATACCGCCTAAAGGATGCTAAATTTACAGTTAATCAAGATTTTAAATTCAATGTTGCTGGAGTAAAAATTGAAGCAACTCAGGGTGATACTAACAATATTCCTCAGTGGATTGGAAAGATTCTATCTGATAATAACTTGGGGGTTTTAGATTCCCCTGATATGATTACCGAATTAAAACAAGCACTATCAAAAGAAAAGATGGTCGGAGAATATCAAATATCGACACTTGATCCACATTTTTACATTAAATTAAGAGAGTCATTAAAAGAATTGAATCGTGATGACTTTGATAAAGTTGAAAGTATGATGTTAGAATTATTTAGAATGCGAAGAGGTAAACTTGTAAAAATGGCCGACTCTATCAAACTAAATTCTGAATTATACAACAAACTTACTGTTGAAGAAAATATTTTTTACAAAACTATCTATGATAACAGTAAAGAATTTGAAAAACAAATTACAGGAGGCATAAATGAGCGTCAAACAAACTAGTACTTTTACTGATTCGGCTTTATCTGATAAAGTAAAAGAATTTCTAACTAGATTCAAAGATAAGGATGGTGTCTACAAGTATGTAGATGCAATCGATGAGATGATGCCAAAGAATGCAAAATATATCATCGTAGATTATAATGATTTAGTAGTAGAGCCACAAATTGAAGTAATTTTTTCTTCAAACCCTGATAGGATATTTGATGCATTTTCAAGAGCAATCAAAGAAGCTTTACAAACAAGATTTCCTGATTACGCTGAAAAAATTAAAGATGAAGTTCGTGTAAGATTAATTAATTTTCCACTTGAACGAAGTTTAAGACAAATTAATGCTGAAACAATTGGACACATTACTAGTGTTTCAGGAATGGTAGTTAGAGCATCTGAAGTAAAGCCTCTAGCAAAAGAACTAGTCTTTGTCTGTCCTGATGAGCATACTACCAAAGTAATTCAACTAAAAGGAATGGATGTAAAAATTCCTGTAGTATGTGACAATCCAAATTGTAAACAGCGAGATTTTGAGTTAAAGCCAGAAGCAAGTAAATTTATTGATTTTCAGATTCTTAGATTACAAGAACTTCCTGAGGATTTACCTCCAGGTCAACTTCCTCATTATATTGATGTGACAATTAGGCAGGATTTGGTAGATAATTCGAGGCCTGGTGATAGAATTATTCTTACGGGTGTTGTAAGAGTTGAGCAAGAATCTGTTGCAGGAATTCAGAGAGGTCATAGTGGATTGTATCGATTAAGAATTGAGGGAAATAATATTGAATTTTTAAGTGGACGTGGTTCTAAAACTGATAGAAAAATCGGAAGAGAAGAAATTTCCCCTGAAGAAGAAAAAATGATTAAATCACTCAGTCAAAGCTCTGATGTATATCAACGATTAATTGATTCATTTGCTCCACACATTCAAGGACAATCTCTAATCAAGGAAGCTATTCTGTTACTAATTGTAGGTTCTAATCAGAGATTGCTTGGTGATGGAAGTAAGATTAGAGGAGACATTAACGTTTTTCTAGTTGGAGATCCTGGTACTGCAAAAAGTGAGATGTTAAAATTCTGTGCAAGAATTGCACCAAGAGGTTTGTATACGTCTGGTAGAGGTTCAACTGCTGCAGGACTTACAGCTGCTGTAGTTCGTGATAAAACAGGAATTATGATGTTAGAAGCTGGCGCAGTCGTACTTGGAGATCAAGGACTTGTAAGTATAGATGAATTTGATAAGATGAAACCTGAAGATAGAAGTGCTTTACACGAGGTAATGGAACAACAGTCAGCTAGTATTGCAAAAGGTGGTATAGTTGCAACACTAAATGCTAGAACTTCAATTTTAGCTGCTGCAAACCCAATGTATGGAAAATATGATCCATTCAAAAATATTACAGAAAACGTAAATCTTCCAATCCCATTACTTACCAGATTTGATCTGATCTTTGTTGTAAGGGATATTCCAACAAAAGAGCGTGATGAAAAGATTGCAAGACACATCATTCAAAGAAACACCACAAAGGGAACTGATAAAAAATCTGTCATCGAAGTTGATTTGCTTACCAAATATCTCTCATATGCAAAACGTGGAATTCCTGAAATGACAAAAGAAGCAGAAGAGAAAATTCTATCTTATTATCTTCAGATGAGAAATGTAGAATCGGAAGAAATGATCACTGTAACTCCAAGACAATTAGAAGGAATTATTCGACTCTCTACTGCTAGAGCAAGATTACTCATGAAAGACAAGGTAGAAGAAGAGGATGCTGAACGTGCAATCTTTCTAATTCAGAGTATGCTTCAAGATGCAGGTGTTGATGTTAATACTGGAAAGGTAGATCTTGGAGTCTTACAAGGAAAGCCAAGAAGTGAGGTCTCAAAGATGCAATTATTTATGGATGTCCTCAAAAGTTTAGAAGGTGATAATAAAGTTCCAGTAGAGGAAAGAACATTTGTCCAAGAACTTGAAAAGAGTGAAAAATTCACAGAAGAGGAAGCAAGAAACTATATCAGAAGAATGCTCAGAGAAGCATCTATTTATGAATCAAAACCCGGTCACTATAACCGAGTATGAAAATTGAAAAACTAGATCTTCCAAAATCAGCAATTGATTTTTTACACTCACAAGGTTATGAAAAATTATACCCTCCACAAGCTGATAGTGTAAAGTCTGGATTGTTATCTGGTAAAAGTATTCTAGTATCTGCTCCTACTGCAAGTGGAAAAACTTTGATTGCAATGCTAGCAATGATTAGTTTTCTTTCAAAAAATACTGGAAAGGTAGTTTATCTTAGTCCATTACGAGCACTTGCTGCCGAAAAATTTTCTGAATTTAAAAAATTAGAAAAAGTAGCATTGGGGAAAAAAATCAAAGTTGGAATATCTACTGGTGATTTTGAAAATATTGAAAAAAATCTAGAGAAAAGTAACGTATTGATATTAACAAATGAAAAAATGGATTCAATAATTAGACACGGTGTGGAATGGGTTGAAGAAATTGGTCTAGTAATTTCAGATGAAGTACATTTGATAGGTGATGAAAATAGGGGACCAACACTTGAAATGATTTTGACTCAGCTAAAACTTTTGGATACAAAACCCCAACTTGTAGGCCTTAGTGCAACAATTACCAATTCTGATGAGATTGCAGATTGGCTAAATTGTAAACTCGTAAAAAATGACTGGCGACCAGTACCTCTCTCTGAAGGAGTATGTGATGGAGGAGAGGTTACAATGAGTGATGGTAAAACATTTGAAGTTGAGCGTAGCCTACGTGGAACTCCTATTGATTTAGGCGTGCAATCTGTCCAACAAGGGGGTCAATCCCTAGTATTTGCTGAAACTAGAACTCGCTCAAAATCTCTTGCAACAAAAGCTGCTGATGCAATTTTTCAGATTTTAAAAAAAAGTGAATTAAGCGATTTAGAAAAAACATCAAAAAAAATCCTCTCTGAAAATGAACATACTGAATTAGTAAAAACACTTGCACTTCTTGTTAAAAAAGGAGTTGCATTTCACCATGCAGGATTAAATCAAAAATGCAGAGAAATCATTGAGGCTGAATTTCGTAAAGGAACAATCAAGCTACTATCATCTACCCCAACTTTAGCTGCAGGAGTGAATCTTCCTGCACGAAGAGTTGTGATTTCAAATATTAATAGATATAATGCAAAGGTTGGAGCAAATAGACCAATTAGTATTCTAGAGTACAAACAACTATGTGGCAGAGCAGGTCGTCCTCAATACGATGATTATGGTGAATCAATAATTGTTGGAAATGGAAATACTGAAGATCTTATAGAGTATTACATTAACGGAGAACCAGAACCAATTGTTTCAAAGATCACTGATGATAAATCTTTGAGAACTCATATTCTCAGTGTTATTGTAACTCATCCTGGAATTAAAAAAGAAGAGATTTTAGAATTCTTTATGCAAACCTTGGGGGGATTACAATCAAGAAAACTCACATTAAAATTTGCAATTGATATTTCTTTGCGCTTTCTTTCTAGCAAATATCTGATAATCAAAAAAGGAGAAAGATACGCAGCTACTGAATTTGGAAAAAAGACATCGATGTTATACATTGATCCTTTAACTGCAACATATTTTAGAGATGCAATTGAAAATGTATCTAAAGAAAGAAATCACACGTTTGGATTTTTACATTTAATTTCTAATTGTGATGAATTTTTTCCAAAATTTTCACTACGGCAAAAAGACTATGAATCAGCTAGTTTGATGATAGAAAACAATTCTTCAGAATTACTAGAGCCAATTTCTGAATATGATTGTTCAAGAAGTCTCTTGGCTTTACAATCTTGGATTACTGAGTCTTCTGAATTGTCTCTCTCTGATAGCCTTGGAATAGAATCTGGGGACATGCATAGGATGGCTGAAAATGCTAATTGGCTTACATATTGCTTAAGAGAGATTTCAAAACACGTCGAGAGAGCTGATTTGCTAGATGAATTGGCTGATATACGAACAAGAATTGTCTATGGGATTAGAAAGGAATTACTTGACTTGGTTAAAGTTAAAGGAATTGGAAGGGTCAGAGCTAGAATTCTATACAAACATGGAATAAAGAATTTAGATGATTTATCAAAAATTCCGGTGAATAAATTGGCAGAGATTGATAAAATTGGTTCAACCATTGCGGATAACATAAAGGCAGAGTTACGAAAGGTTAGATAATTGATTGAATTAATATTTCCAGCATTAGTTTCTTGCATTGTTGCATTTTTTGTAGTTTTTGTATCTACTCCTCCTCTAATTAAATTCCTTGAAAAAAGAAATTTTGCAGTCAAGGATGTGAATAAAAAAGAAGATGTAATGGTTGTAAGACCTGGTGGAATATCTATTATTGCAGGAATTATTGCATCAGAAATTGTTCTTTATGCATTTTTACAAATCAATGAAATTCTAGCAATACTCATTACAACATTTGCAGCTTTTCTAATTGGATATGTTGATGACAGAAAAGTCATGGGTGGTTGGTTTAAACCTGTAGCACTTGCAATCGCTGCACTTCCAATCATTGTATTTGGTGTTTATGATTCAGATCTTGCTTTTCCTATATTTGGTACAGTTCAAATTCCAGCATTATATCTTGGTTTAATTATTTTTATGATTCCAATTACTGGAAACACCATTAATTCAATTGATGTTTTAAATGGAGTTGCCAGTGGCTTTATGGTTATTGCAAGTTTTTCATTATCTGTATGTTTGTTTGTAATACAAAATTATGAAATTGCAATTATTAGTTTACCGTTAGGATTTGTTTCTTTAGCATTTTACAAATATCATAAAGTACCAAGTAAAATCTTTCCTGGGGATTCTGGTGCATTAACTCTAGGTGCAATGTATGGTGCCATTGCTATTGTAGGCGGGGTTGAAATTATTGCTGCTGTTGCACTATTACCTGCTGTTATCAACTCATTTTTGTTTTTATCAAGCGTAAAACGTATAGTAGAACACAGGCAAGTCAAGGGAAAACCTGTAGAGCACACTGATGATTTTAAACTAAAAGCAACTGATGACAAAACTGCTCCTGTAACTTTGGTAAGGTTAATTCTTGCTGGTGGTCCACTTTCCGAAAAACAGGTTGGGTTTGCAATATTCAAACTTGCAATATTTTCAGGAATCTTGGCCATAATTACTGCACTTTTGATGGGAGTATTATATCCATGAAGTCTGGTCTATATGGTTTCTTGTTTGCCATGTGGATTTTGATTCTACTTGGTGGGGGAATTCTTGTTACAATTTTAGGGCCAATCTCAATTTCTGGTTTTGGTCAGTTGGATCTATTTATTTCATCAATCATAAAAGCCATTATTGCGATTGTACTTGTTGTAGTTTGGATTCTAATTTTGGCAAAATTAAAAAACTGGATTTTTAGAAAAGAAATAAAATCTTAGCTTTCTTTCCATTCTCTTTGTTTTTTGTCATATTCTTCTCTACTATATCTAATAGTTGCAGGAGAGCCAATCACAACTGAGTTTTCAGGAACATCTCTTGTTACTACAGCTCCCATTGCAACAACACTGTTTTTTCTTATGGTGACTCCAGCTTTGATTACTGCACGTGCACCAATTATTACATTATCTTCAATGGTAACTCCTATCATTTTATCACACATTGGAAATGGATCATTTGTAAGAGCAGCTGCGGGACCAATGAAAACATTCTTTCCAATTCTAGATAAAGGTGGGATGTATGCTTGACCTTCTATCTTTGTATTTTCACCAATCTTTACATCATAATCAATATGTGCAAGAGAACCTATCTTGACATTATTGCCTATCTCTACATTATCTCCTACGTATGAGAAATGCCAAATCTGAACATTCTCACCAATTTTTGCTTTATTTGAAATAAAATTTGTAACCATTATCTCACAAATGCCATGGATTTCCTTGCGTTATGATTTTTTCAGGTAATTCCTCTTTGTAATTTTGCAGAAAATCAATCTCTTGTTTTTTGTCCCTTAATTCATCAGGGAGCATTATTGGAATTCCTTCTATAATTGGATAAAATCTTGAACATTTTTTACAAAATAATGCGCCTTCTGAAATTACATCATCTTTTTCTTTGATCTCAAATAATTCTAAAGGATGATTTTTATCAATTGGACATGCTAAGATATCCATCATTGTTTTGTTCATTTTAAATCGAGATAAATTGGAATTCCCTTTAAACTAGATAAAAGTGCCGCTTCTGCTATTTTTGTCACGTTTACTGCCTCTTGTGATTTGACAATATGTTCATTTTTACCTTCAATTGCTCCAAGAAAACTCTTAATTTCTAATAATAATGGCTCTTGTTTCTCATTTTGAATAGTTTCATTTTCTTCATCTTTTTCTACTGTTATTTCCTGAGAGATAAAATCTGATGAAATTATTGCATCAGTACATACTGCATTAAATTTTCTTACTTTTTTTGGAGTAATCCAATTTGATGAAATAATTGCAACCTTGTCATCTTTGTATCCAAGCATGATGCTTGCAAAATCTTCATGTTCATGTTTAATTTTGCCTGCTCTTGCAAATACAACATGAGGCATGTCATCAAATAACCAATTAGCAGTATCTATGTCGTGAACTGATGTATCGTAAATTATCCCAACATCTTTGATATGAAGAGGCATTCTATTTTCACGGTGAAATTCTAGCATTACTAAATCGCCAAATTTTTTTTCCTTCACAAATTTTTTTACTACGCCCACTGCCGGATTAAATCGCTCAATATACCCACATGTGAGAATCACTTTATTTTTCTCTGCAAGTTTTGCAAGTATTTCACCATCCTCAGATTTGTAAGTCATTGGTTTTTCTACAAATACATGCTTTTTTGCCTCTAACAATTTTTTTGCAATTTGGGTATGTGTTGATGTTGGTGTTACAACAAAAGCCCCATCGAATTCTTCACACTTTAGCAACTCATCTAATGAATCATAATAATTTACAGAGTATTTTTCTCCATACTCTTTGCATTTTTTATAATCTGTATCACAAATTGCCGAAAGCACGCCCAATTGGGATAAAATTCTTGTGTGGTTTTTACCCCATCCACCAGTTCCAATTTGAATAATTTTCATCTAATACACATCCGTCAACCAATGTGAATAATCAACATTTTTGTTCATTACAATATCTGTATACTCTTCCATCATCTTCTTTGTTAGATCTCCGGGTTTACCATTTCCAATCTTTTTTGAATCCATTGATATAATTGGTGTGATCTCAGCTGCAGTACCTGTAAGAAATATTTCTTCTGAAATAATTAACTCACTTCTTGTAATGTCTCTCTCTACTACATCCATATCCAAATCTTTTGCAATTTTTATTACAGCGTCTCTAGTAATTCCTTCTAGTGCAGATGATGATAATGTTGGTGTTATCAATTGTCCTTCTCTAACAATAAAGATATTTTCTCCTGGTGCTTCACTTACATTTCCATTATGATCAAGCAAAATTGCCTCATCAAAACCATTTCTTTTTGCTTCTTGTGTTGCTATGATTGAATTGAGATAATTCCCACCCATCTTTGCTTGTGGGGGTGTAGACATGTCTGAGAATTTTCTCCAAGACACAACTCCTGCTGTGATTCCATTTTTGTTAAATAAATCTCCAAAAGGAAATGTAAAAATCGCAACATTTGTTGGTGCCTTTTCAGTTACGTGTAAATTAATTCCATAATCCCCTACAAAATAAAATGGTCTGATGTAACATGATTTTTTTATCTTATTTTTTCTACATATTCCTATTATTGCATCTGTGATTTCTTGGTCTGAAAAATTAAGTGAAATATTGTAAAACTGTCCTGATCTTCTAAATCGTTTAACATGTTCATCTAGTCTAAAGATGAATAGATTTTTTCCGTTCCAGTAAGCTCGGATTCCTTCAAAGATTGATGTTCCGTAATGAATTGCATGGGTAGTGATAGGAACTTGGGCTTTTTCTGAAATGACATACTTTCCATCAAACCAGACATATTTTGAAAGTGGAAGTTTCATAGGAAAATTTTAGCAGTTGTGTATTAATCTATTTTCAATCTGATGAATCTGCAATTTTGGTAAGTATGGGTATGCTTTTTCGCTTTATGGTGATTTTTTTGACCATCCTTCTTTAGGAAATTTCATTCCTGCAACTCTGGTAGTCAAATCCTCAGAATTTGCATATTTCTTAACTGTTTTCCAATCATCCTCAATTATTTTGGCAATGTTTTCTGGAACATGTTCTTTCCATGAAGATTCTTTTCCAAGAGCTGCGTCATACAATTTCTCTTTTACAGATGCAGCAGAAAGTGCTTTTCTTTCCCCTATTTTGGGTTTCAATCTGTAAATTTTCAGCATATACCCTTCTGCCTTGTCACCTGTATATGAAAAAAAATCACTATTCACTCCTCTAAGAATTTGTTTTCTTAATTTCCATGATCTAGGAGCAAGCAGTGGTGGTAAGTATTTCTTAAATGGAGAAAAAAAAGCATAATCATCAGTAATTTGAATTGAATCTCCAAAAACTGACAAAAGCATATTCTTTCTAGTTTCAAAATTAAATGGAAAACTTTTACTGTTGACTTCTTTTTCTCCATCTTTGAAAACAACTGGCATAACTTTAACAATATCTGCCTCTTTTTTTAATTCTGAAATTATTTCAACATGGGCATTAGTAACGGGATTTAGATGTGCAAGATATAGAGCAGTAATCAATTGATTTTCCTAAATGATTCTTCTATTTCAATGATTGATTTTAGAGTTGATTTTTAAAAAAATCATCCGTATGATTCGTATTTGACTTCAAAGCTTCCATCTTCACGTTTATCATGTTCAGTGACAAATCCTTTTGGTTTCAAAAAGTCCATTACTCCATCAATTGTCCCTTGCCAACCACAAACATAGAACATTGTGTTATCTTTAGTAATAGTATCTCCAATTAATTCTTCTAGAGGGGACATTCCGTTCTCTCTAGGTCTCAAAAATGTTTCAACTCTTCCAATTTGACCTGCCCATGATCTGTTAAACCATTCTTGAGGTCTACTGATAGCTGCTCTATATTTAAAATTCCATTCATCTTTACCTTTTGCTATGCTTTCGTTTTCAAGATTTGTTAACAAGTCTTTGTAACTTAATTCATCAACATAACTTGCACCGTGTAAAACTATGATTTCTCTCTTATCTCCAGTATCATGAAGATGCTGTGCAAAACTTACAAATGGTGCAAGACCTGTTCCGCCACCAATACAAATTATTCTTCTGTTATCTTTTTCACCGTTTGGAAGTTCTTCATTAATTAACAATGCTCTGCCTGTTGGTTTTAACCAGAGGATCTCATCTCCCTCTTTTGCATTAAATATTTGAGTAGTTAATCTACCTGGAAGTGGTTTTCTTACCCATCTAATTACAAGCTCAATGTACTCTTTATTTTCTGGATGTGATGCAATTGAATATGCTCTTCTAACTATTTTACCTCCTTCTGTTGGATTTGGTAACCCTAATGTGATAAATTGACCTGCTTGATAATCTGGAATCGGTCCATCTTTTGGAACTAATCTAATTATTACAAGATCTTCTTTTAGTAATTGGACATAAGTGACAGTTGCTTTGTTATCTACTACCATAACGATTGAACCATCATTATCAAGGTTAAATATATTGTGTTAATTTTACAGGTGGATTTCAACAAAACCGCTAAACGTTAATAACCAATTTAAAAAATTCTATTCAATCAGATTTCTGATAATTGGGCCGGTCGTCTAGTCTGGTAGGATAGGTGCATGGCATGCATCGGATCAAGGGTTCAAATCCCTTCCGGTCCACTATTTCAATTTTAAAAGTAATTTTTCTAATTCAGGATCCTTCTGATCCATGAGTTCATTTTTTCTCTCTTCGTTAACTGAAATTTTTAGATTAATTATTGCATGAAGGGCACTCTTTCTTACTTCTATATTTGAATCTAAAAGTGATTCTAAGAAAATATCTTTTGCATCATTTGCCTTTAGATGTCCTAAAGCACCTATTGCACATGATCTAACCATTGAACGTCTATCTTTTGTAAGTTTAATTATTTCTGGGATTGAATTTGTTTCATTTCTGTTTGCTAATACTAGGGATGCAAAACCTCTGATATTTTTGCTTGTAGAATTCAAGCTTTTAATTAAAAAATTACTGATATCGTTTTCATTTAAGATAAGCGAACTAAATGCTTCACCTCTTACCTGAATATCATCATCATCTAATTTTGAAATAATTTTTTCTAAAATTATTGGGTTGTTTATTTTATTCATAGTTTCTAAAATTTTGATTTTCTCTTGACTATTTCCTGATTCTAAAACTTTTGAAATGTTTCCCAAGTTAGCTAGAAATCCTCTTTTATGGTTAATATTAGTTAAAATTTTTCAATATTTTTTCAACAAATTCAAAAAAACACTTTTAGCTTTAAATTATCCTTAAATAGTAAATTTTCTATGTCAAACGAAGCCAGAGACACCATATTCATTGGTAAGAAACCATTGATGGCATATGTAACATCAACGCTAATTCAACTGGCAAACTTACCGGCCGTCAACATCAAAGCTAGAGGACTCAGCATAGGTCGTGCTGTAGATGTAGCTCAAATCATTGCAAGAAAAACAGAAAATGCAGGCTACTCTATCGGAGAAATCAAAATAGGCTCAGAATCACTAGAGTCACAAGACGGTAGAACCAGAAACGTTTCAACAATAGAAATTGAAGTAAAGAGAAATACAGCATAACTGTATACTTTACTTGAAATTTTTTCTTTTATTCTCTCTTTGAAAACCCATACTTCTTTTCCATTTTTCTATATTTTGGGAGTTCTACTAGATCATTAAATTGATCAAAATTTACAACTTTTTGTTTAAATTTTGCAGTACTTCCAGTTTTCTTTAACTCTTGTAAAATATTCATTGTAGCAAATGTATTTGCAAATAGTACAGACAGTGGATATAGTATTATTTTAAATCCCATTTTGTTTAATGCTTGAGCTGAACTAAGTGGAGTTGCTCCCCCCTCAATCATATTTGCAACAAGCGGTGCATTAATTGCTTTACCAATTTTTTTCATTTCATTTAATGATCTTGGCGCTTCAATAAACACTGCATCAGCTCCTGTTTTTTTATTTTGAAGTCCTCTCTCAATTGCTGCATCTAATCCCTCTGTTGCTCTTGCATCTGTTCTCGCAACAATGAAAAAGTCTTTACTTTCTCTTGCATCAATCGCGGCTCCCAATTTTTCTGTATACTCTTCTTGTGATACAACTTCTTTTCCCTGCATATGGCCACATCTTTTAGGCCATCTTTGATCTTCTAGAAACATTCCTGAAGCTCCTGCAGATTCTAGTTCTTTGACTAGCTTCCAAACACTTAGTGCATTTCCATAACCTGTATCAGAATCAACAATTACTGGGACTGAAACTGCCCTGCAAATTCTTCTTGCATTATCTACCGTCTCAGATGCTCCAATAAACCCATAATCTGGCATTCCAAATAGTGTTGCAGATGTTCCATATCCTGTTTGGAACATAGCATCAAATCCTGCCTTCTCTGCAATCTTTGCACCAATTGCATCATAAACTCCAGGAATTACAATGGGTTTATTCGATTTTAACATAGTACGCAAATTTTTCATGAATCTTCTCTTAACCTGAATTATTTATGGTTTTAAAATTATAACAATCTATGTCCATTTCTATCCCCAAAATGGTGGTAGAGTCCCCAGTGGGGTTGAACTCAATTAATTATTGCTTTTCAAAAATTATTATTCTATGTTGATCTTCTTGCCTTTCTTGGAAGAACATTCATCTATTTTTTTTAGTTCCTCTTGTAGGAATTTTTTATATTTCTGAGTTTCCTCATCAGTCATTTTTGTAATATTTGAGCTCAGAATAGATCCTATCGTGAATATCTTCTCAAGCAAATCAATTGCAACAAATCTTCCTACATTTCCTAATCTGAATAAAACCTCTAGCTGTTTTTTTACAATATCATTTACCTTATCTACATCTTGTGCAGTCTCTGCACCCTTTTGTGTAAGTTGATACTTTCCATCTTTTGTTTCATCAATCAATCCCTCCTCTAACAGCCTTCCCAATAACGGATAAATCAAACCTGGTGATGGTTTCCAAATTCCATTGCTTTGCTCGGTTGCATAATCAATAATCTCCTTTCCAGTGTGATCTTTTTTCTTCAATAACTCTAGTATGAAATATCTTGAAAATCCTCTAGGTACTGAGCTTCCCACTCTCTGAAACCATTCAGAAATCATCACTAGTAATATCACTAGTGATATATTTTAATTTTTTCTGTTGTGCCTGACAATTACTACATATTTAACCCACATCAAGCAAGTTTGTCTGAAAATGGTTGATTCCTTAGAATTTGATTTGATTATTTGCGGTTCAGGACTTGCTGGATTAAGGGCTGCTATTTCAGCAGCAAAAAAGGGACCTAATCTCAAAATTGGTGTTGTTTCAAAAGTACAAGTTATGCGTTCTCATTCTGTTTCTGCAGAAGGGGGAACTGCAGCAGTTCTCTTTGAGGATGAAGGTGATACCATTGAATCTCATGTTTATGATACTGTCAAAGGAAGTGATTTTCTTGCGGACCAAGATGTTGCAGAAAGACTTTGTGTTGAAATGCCAAAAGAAATTCATCAATTAGATCATTGGGGAATGCCATGGTCTAGAAGACCTGATGGAAGAATTGATCAACGAAACTTTGGGGGTTATAGTTTTCCAAGAGCAACATATGCCTCTGATAAAGTTGGCTTCTTTGAAATGCAAACTTTGTATGACACATGTCAGAAATTTGAAAATATCGAATATCTTAATGAATGGTTTGTAACATCTGTCATACACGATGGAAAAAAATTCATGGGAGTTACTGCAATTGAATTATCTTCAGGAACATTTTACACAATTAAAGGAAAATCTCTCATAATTGCAACTGGTGGAGCTGGACGATTATACAGTTTCTCAACTTATGCTCTTTCTTCAACTCCTGATGGTTTGGATATGGGATTACGTGCTGGTATGGCACTCAAAGATATGGAATTTGTACAATTTCATCCAACAGGAATCATGCCTTCTGGAATTTTAATTACAGAAGGTGCACGAGGAGAAGGTGGTTATCTTCTCAATAATAAAGGTGAACGATTTATGAAAACTTATGCTGCTGGAAAAATGGAATTGGCACCAAGAGATATTGTGTCAAGATCAATCATGACAGAAATTCAAGAAGGACGTGGGTTCAAACATGAAACAGGTGTTGATTGTATGAAACTTGATTTGAGGCATATTGGTGATGAAAAAATTAAAGAGAAATTAGGAGGAATTAGAGAAATTTCTATTAAATTTTCTGGTGTTGATCCTGCTACAGATTTACTTGACATTAGACCTGTCTGCCATTATATGATGGGTGGTCTTCATACTGATATTGATGGTGCAACAGAAATTCAAGGTGTTTGGGCTGCTGGTGAGGCAGCATGTAATAGTGTTCATGGCTCAAATAGATTAGGTGCAAATTCTACATCTGAATGCATTGTTTGGGGTAAAATCACAGGTGAATTAGCTGCAGAATATGCTATGAATGATACTTCATCAAACCCATGGCCACATCATTTAGTTGCTGCTGAAGAAAAGAGAATCTATGATGGAATATTTCGAGGAAATGGTGATGTTAATCCCTATGAAATTAGACAGGAACTTACTGATACAATGAATGAAAAAGCATATGTCTATAGAAATGAAACTGATCTTGTTGCAGGTCTTAAAAAAATTCGTGAATTAAAGACACAGACTTGGAAACATGTGGATGATAAAGCCAAAGAATACAATACCAATTTTGCAAATGTAATGGAACTTGATTCAATGTTTAGAGTAGCAGAAATTGTTTTACTTGGGGCAATTAATAGAAAAGAATCTCGTGGTGCACATGCCAGAACTGATTATACTAAACGTGATGATGCAAACTTTTTACATCATACCCTTGCATACTATGATCCAAATGAACCAATTATGAAAACACATCCTGTAACAATTACAAAATATCAACCAGTTGAGAGGAAATATTAGATGACCCAAGACGAACATAAAGAAGGAATCAAAGGAATGGCCAATCCAGGTCGTTATGGTATCGAACGAGTAGCTTATTGGTTAATGCGATTAAGTGGATTGGGACTTTTAGCATATTTTGTAGCTCACATTTATGAAACAAGTAATATTCTGAGAGGGCAAGTAGGATGGGATGAATTCCTAGAATTAACTCAAACTACTGAAGGACATATTTTCTTGGCAATTGTAATTGCCATGTGTGTATTTCATACTGTTAATGGAATTAGAGTGATGTTGGGGCATGGCGGAGTTGGAGTAGGAAAACCTGCTAGACCTGATTACCCATATGATCCAGCATCCCAAAACTACAGACACAAAATAGGTATCTACTCTGCAATCGTTCTTGCTGCAATTGCTATGATGTATGGATTAGCCGTAATGTTTGGTGAATAAAATGAGAGAAAGCACAATTATGAAAATTCACTATGGAACTGCTCTTGCAGCCGTAGGCTTGGTAGCAGTTCATATTTTAATGCGTCTTACAATGGGTTTTGCTGAGTCTTTAGAATATGAATCCGTTTTAGCAAATTACAAATTCATTCCATATGCTGCAATGCTAGAACTGATATTAATTCTACTTTCTATTCATGGGTTTAATGGGTTACGAGTTATACTGTTAGAATTAAAACAAGGACGTGTTTATGAAAAAGCTGTTTCATATGGTTGTCTTGCAACAATGTTTGCTTTAATAGCATACGGCTCAAGAACAATTATTATGACTAACATGGGGATGATATAGCAATGGCTCAAGTTTCTAGTGGTCCACCTGAACAATCCTCCACGGCAAAATCCATTACTCTGAAAATTTCAAGATTTAATCCTGAACATGACGAATCAAGTCAGTTTATGGAGTTTAATGTACAATATGAGAGATGGACAACTGTTCTAGAAGCAATACTTGATGTCAAAAAACATTTTGATCATTCAGTTGCTGTCCGTTATTCCTGTAGACAAGCAACATGTGGTTCATGTGGAATGATGATTAACGGAAAACCTCGATTAGCATGTTTTACAAAAATTAGTGAATTAAACTCCAACGTTGTTACAGTGGAACCTATGAATAATTTTCCTGTTATTCGGGATCTTGCAGTAAAGTTTGAAAGATTATTTGATAGCCATCAGAAAATAAAACCATATCTTATTCGAGATGATACCGAATTAGAATCTGATGAAAAAGAATTTCTACAATCTCCTGAAGAAGTAGAGCAATACATACAATTTGCAAATTGTATCAAATGTGGATTGTGTAATTCTGCATGTCCTACAATGGCAACTGATTCTTCTTTTGTTGGGCCTCAAGCATTAGCTCAAGCATATCGATATGTTGCTGATAGCCGAGATAAAGGCAAAGATTCAAGATTAAAAATTATTGACGAGTCTCACGGAATTTGGAGATGTCATTTTGCTGGTTCTTGTAGTCAGGTATGTCCAAAGGGGGTAGACCCTGCAATGGGTATTCAGCTTCTTAGAGGTTATTTACTAGGTTTTAGAAGTTAACCCAACTTCTTTGGGTTTGGGCTATTATTCACTTGATTGTTAATCTGCTCTGCCATAAAGTGATTTGATACATTCACTTTAACATCATTGACTCCATCTACTTTCAAGAGATTATCATGAACATCTTGACAAATCTTAAAACCAAATACAGCAGGACAGAATGGACTGGTGAGATGCAAATCAACTTTGACATTACTGTCGTTGATATCTACTTCATCAATTAATTCTAATTCTACAATTGAAGTATTAATTTCCGGATCTACAATCTTTGATAACTCATCGAAGATTTTCACTCTAAGCAATTTGATATCTTGACTCATGTCGGCAAAAGCGTCGATGCTATATATAACCATTCTAGAACCTTAGATAATGTATCGTTCACGTCTAGGTACTGATTTGAGTGATATCACGTTAGATTATGTTTCCTCAATTAACGATGATTCTGAAATAGCATATTATGATATTATTGGAAGTCAAGCTCACACTTTGATGTTATACCAAAATAACATCATTACAAAAAATGATGCAAAAAAGATCCTATCATCTCTGAATATTTTGAAAAATGAAAAATTTGATACATCTTCTGGCGCTGAGGATATTCATGAATTAATTGAATCACTAGTGATCAAAAAGGCTGGTATGGCAAGTGGTGGAAAAATGCATACTGCTAGGTCTAGAAACGATCAAGTTTCTTTAGACATTAGAATGAAAATTAGAGATGACATTAACATAATCTGTAATTGTCTTTTAGATACTATCGAAGCTTTAGTTTCCATAGCTAAAAACCATCAAAAAACAATCATGCCACTATACACTCATCTTCAACAGGCCCAAGCTGGTTTGTTTTCTCATTATCTTTTATCTCATGCAGATGTATTGCTTAGAGACTTTCAGAGACTTTATGGGACTTTTGAAAGAGTTAATCAAAGTCCATTAGGAGCAGGACCTGTTGGGGGAACTAGTATTCCAATTGATAGAGTAAGTACTGCAAAAATGCTAGGTTTTGATGGTGTTGTTGAAAATTCAATTGATGCTACTAGTACACGTGATTTTGTAGCAGAATATGTTGCCATGATTTCAATTTTAATGACTAATCTAAGTAAGATATCTGAAGATTTTGTTATATGGTCAACATCTGAATTCTCATTCGTTGAACTAGCAGATGAATTTACATCTCCTTCAAGTGTAATGCCACAAAAGAAAAATCCAGACATCTTAGAATTAACTCGTGGTAAAACCTCTGAAATAATTGGAAACCTAACTGCAATTCTTACAACCATCAAAGGTTTAGCTTCTGGGTATGGACGTGATTTACAACAGATAAAATCTTCGATATGGAATACCTCAAAAATTTCCATTAGTGCATTATTGATTTTAAAATCTATTCTTCTTACTTTGAAAGTAAATGAAAAACAAATGAAAAAAGTTACAGAATCCAGTAATCTTATTGCACTTGATATTGCTGAAAAATTAGTACAGGAAGGAATCCCATTTAGAGTAACTCATAAAATTTCAGGAGTTTTAGTTCAATTATCTTATCAATCAAAAAAACCCATTTCAAAATTAACTTTAGAACAAATCAAAAAATCTGTTTCTGATACTAAAGTAGATCCAAAAATAGTATCTAAAATCATTTCAAACACATCTATTGTATCATCCCTTAAGGATAGAAAATCATTAGGTTCTTCAGGATATGATGAACAAAAAAGAATGATATCTGATAGGATTCAAAAGATCAACGAATATAGGACACATGTCACTAAAAGAGAAAACAAAATCAACTCTTCAATTGAAAACTTGACAAAACAAGTAGATGAAATTATAAAATAAATAAAAAAAGTAGCGGGTCTAAAGGGATTACAAGCTCTAAAGGTGCTTGTTCTGGACTCATTTTGAATAATAGACGAATATGATATTTTAAAGCCTGGTTATTTCATGATCTTCTTTTTCCTTCAAAAGTGGTTCTAGCCTTTTGAACTGAACTCATTTTTCTAGTAACTTAGGCACAAAGTAGTTATAACTACTTAGGCACAAAGTAGTTACAAGTAGGAAATTATTCTTATTTATTCTAAATCTTATTTGCTCAATGAATGCAAATTATTATATACAAAATGTAACATATGTGTTACATGGCATTAAGAGATGTTAAACCATTTGATGAAATGCAAATGGGACAATTACGTGAAAACATGAGAGCAGGAGCAACTCCTGAACAAGTAGCAAATTTAGAAAGAGCTAAAGAACACGTTACAAAAGCTAATCCTAAATCAAATTTCTGATTATTACAAATTGCCTTTACCAAAGATAGATTTCAATTCCATAGAATATGAATACTATCAAGTTCAAGAATCTGATTTATTAGATGATGGTTTTGAATCTGATGAACAAGAGTTTACCGATTACTATCATAACATTTCTTTAGGCGATGTTAGAGAACAAATAATTCGAATGTATCAGCTTAGAATTCAAGGTGAAGTGATGGGTTATGTTACAGTTGCAGCAGCTCATATTAGAAATGATGCAACTCCTGCAATTGAAGCAAAAGAAATCTGTACAACAATCCCAGCTTTGTTAATTAGTCATTTAGCAGTGAAAAAAGGAAATCAAAGAAGAGGGATTGGAAGAGAACTCTTGGATATGGTATTTGTAAAAATTCTTCCTGAAATAAAAAAAAGAGTTGGTTGTAGATATGTAATGTTAAATCCAAGAGATAGTTCAGATGTCCGTGAATTTTACAAAGCTTATGGTTTTGTATATTATGAAAATGCAATGGATGATAAAGAGTCTGATGCATTTTTGTATGATTTGTTAAAAAGATAAATTTGATACAATAAATGAAATTTTTCTGTACAATCAATTACTTAAATTATCTTATCTTATTTCAACCAAAACATAGTGATGTAATAGAAAATAATATTCTGAAATTATATCCTAAAAGTAGGTGTACAAACTATACACTGAAAATGTTTTTTTAAATTACTTTGCTTTATCTCTTAGAAACACCATTCACGTTTTTTGATCTTGTTAATATGTATACAATTTACTTTTGTAAATTATACAAATGTAAACAAAATGACCAGGAAGAAATATAGATTCCCAGAGCCTAATTTTATTAATGATTTACATAATTGATGAAAAATCAACTATTGTTGATTACCTGGTTTTAAGATCAACCTTCGAACTTTCAAAATAGAATCATGCCTACAAAAATTAATCAAGTATTACATGGCAATTCAATAAAATTACTTCAAAAATTTGATAAAGAAACTGTTGATTTATGCTATTTAGATCCTCCTTTCTTCGCAGGTCGTACATTCGAGGCTAAAGGAAAATATGGAAAAATTAATTCTTTTAGTGATACCTGGGATCGTAATTTAGACTCTTATCTTGATTCTATGATTCAAGTATTACAGGAATGTCATAGAGTATTGAAAAATACTGGTTCTTTGTATTTACATTGTGATTGGCACGCATCACATTATCTGAAAGTTGAACTAGACAAAATTTTTGGTAGAAAATTCTTTCAAAATGAAATTGTTTGGAAAAGACATAATGTACATAATAATACAAGACATGGAACAAAATCATTTGGCAGAGTACATGATGTAATTTTCTTTTATACAAAATCCAATGATTACACCTGGAATCCAATCTATCAACCATATTCTGATGAATACGTAAAAAAAACATACAGACATGTAGAATCTGAAACTGGCAGAAAATATGCATTAGGTGATTTGTCTGGCCCTGGTGGAAGATCAAAAGGGAATCCTAGATACAAATTCATGGGAATTACACGATATTGGCGATACTGTGAAAGAAGTATGAAGAGATTAAAAAAGGAAAATAGAATTTATCAAGGAAAACCTGGTAACGTTCCTCTCTTGAAAAGATATCTTGATGAAATGCCAGGTATAGTACTTCAGGATGTATGGGATGATGTACAGAGTGTTCAGGTTTCAAAAAAAGAATCAACTGGATATCCTACACAAAAACCAGAAAGATTGTTGGAACGAATAATTCAAGTTTCTAGTAACGAAAATGATGTAGTGCTTGATCCTATGTGTGGTTCAGGAACAACTTTGGTAGCAAGTAAGAACCTTAGACGACAATACATTGGAATTGATTTGAATAAGGATGCATGTAAAATAGCTAAGAATAGAATTCTTAAAAGAGAAATTTATGAGTTTGAAAGAGTAAATTCTACTGTTGTTCTTCCTTAGAGTTTAGTTTTAACTAAATAATTCTTCTTTTGCCTTTTGATTCTCTTGATATTCCCGAAATCCATCAGCAGTGGCAATAGCAGATAATTTTGTATTGAGAATTGTTAGATCATGTCTGGTTACTCTGTGAAGAAACTGTTTTCTAGATTTTTCATCATTAATCAATGAATACAAAATGGCATACAACTCTTTTGACTCAGTATGTTTCGTTTTAATTAATCTTGGAATTTTGTTTCCTAACTGTTTTAATCTTTTTTGAAATTTATCTTCCTCCGTGATACTGATCAATCTAAGTAGTCTTCGTAAGGAATCAATCGCTTCAATTCCAATATTTTTTGCATAAATATTCCTTTTTTCATAGTTGTCGGGTTCATCTTCAAGTAATGTATTAACAACCGATTTAATTCCAAAAACATGTTTTTTTGCTAAATTGATATCAACTTTATATTTTCCAAATATTTGTGGAATTAAACCTTGAAAACCGCCACCTGTTCCAAATTCTTTACGACTAGGATTTTTATCAAATTTTGACATTTCTTTAACAAATCTTCCTTGCAACTCCTTTGCATTAGGAATAGGATCTGCTTTAGAAAAAAATGGAATAAGTTCTTCAGCTCGTTTTCTTACAAACCCATCTTCAAACATAGCTCCTGAAAGATTAGCAATAAGATTCCAACGTTCTAAATCTTGATACTCATAAATAAAATCCCAGCAAATTAAAACCCATGTCATAGATGGTTCTTGCATTCTTGGTGGTTTTACCATTTGATTTTTGTATTGCCATGATGGTAACGGTTTCATCCCTTTTCTAATTCCATCACTTCTGATTTTCTTTTCAATTTTCCTAAATCTATTATCTAATTCATCATGAATATTGTCTGCAGGAATAGATTCTAAATCTACATATTCTTTTAACAGTACTCCTAATTCCCAAAAAACAATATGTTCCCTCACTTCGGTCCTATCAAGTCCTTTTGCTCCAGGAATTACATTGTCTTGAATTTTTTGGATTGAGGCTGTAATTTTTTTAATTAAGTCTTCTTTGTTGGAAGTCATTTAGTATCTAAAAGATCATGATAATATGTCCAAAACATATTTTTTCGTTCTTCATCATTTATCTCAACATCCTTTTGAACTGCTTTATTATTCATTAATTCCCAAAGATATCTTTCAAGCAAATAATCTTTTTTCTCTTTCTCAAATTTTTCACCATTTACTTGGTCACGTGCTTTTTTTGATAGTTTTTTCCAAGCTGGATGCTCTGATTGTATCATGACTGTTGGAGGGTCAGATTCAAAATATGATAATTCGTCACCACAATCTTCATCTACATTAAAGTCTAGATCAGGACCACTGTATGATTTTCTAATTTTTCGTCCGCCTTTACTCACTAAAGATTTTTTCACTTTAACTGAGATGATTGTATCGCCATCTTTTTTCTTACCTCCATGAGGAACAATGATTGTATCCTCATCCCATTCAGTATGTTCTTTTGGGTCTGTTTTGGTTTTTTTATATCCAACAAGAACTTCTTCACCCTCTTCTGAATCAATTAATCCTTGATTTGGGCCTCTATCTTCATTGGAAACTCTTTCTTCAGTAATTTCATCTCCCTGTTTTTTTGAATCCTTTTGTATTCCTTTTTGTAGAGGATTAGTAAAATTAAATTTAATTCCTTTTTTTGAAAGAAATCTTGTCACAGTATCTACAACTTCATTCATCATGGTTTTGTCTATTGCTGATGATAATTCATTTTTCCAAATCGTGTTTAATCCTTTAAGATCTATTGATGCAGAAGTCATTGCATGGTAAAATGGAGTAGTTGCATCAGTATCTGCTAAACCAATTCTCATTTGATTAGGAGTTACTGCGTTACAGACAACATATCCTGTAATGGTATTTGATTCCCAAATTTGTTTATGTTGAGACATTCTAGGCATATCTGCTATTGAGGTATCTCCTAATGGTCTTCCATTTACAACTAAAAATGGCTCTTTATGAGCATCAGAATAACTTCTAACTGTTTTATAAATAAAAAATTCTACTTTGCCCAACTCTTGTCCTAATTCAGTTCTGATTGTAATGGGTGGTAAATCAAACAATCCTTGAATTTTTGGATTATCTTCATAATTTTTTTGTAAAATCTCAATTTCTTTCTTTTTATGTTTTAGTTTAAGGCCAATATTGTAAATGTCATCTAGGGCAAAACCAAAATGATGAACCAACCTTCTTTCAAGTTTGGAAATATGTTTACTTAGTTCATCGTAGTAATTTTGTTTCCACTTACTAAGAATCACTACGGTGCCTATACGATTAAAATTTGAATATTCTTTGAAATTTTTAGAATTTATGAATGAGTAATGCCCTCCTGGATAATCATGAGGAAATTTAATGTGAATAGATTTTTCATCAAATTTACTTCTATCCCAATTTTCATCACTGATGTTCTCTTCTTCTTTTTTTGATATTTTGTCTCTTATTGAATAAAATTCCATTAATCCGCAAAACTCTCTGAATACTTGAGAACCTCTACCAAATTGTCCTGTACTATAATCTTCACCTGTTTTAAGACTTACAAATGGTTTTTCGCATATGTGTATAGGGTGCTCAATACCAGTTCCTGAATCTATTATTCTAACTTCTCTTTTTTCATCATCTAATTCAACTATGACATATTCTCTTCTTTGATTTTCAGATTTAATTGTTTTAAAGATTTCATTCTGTAATGATGTCAAATGTTCACTTTTATCATTTGATAACCTAGGATATTTTTTTTGAAATTCTGTTATTGGTAATGTGTATTTTTCAATAGCTATTTTTTCAGTTTCTTCATCAAAATTTAAATTTTTAAGTACTTTTGGAAATACTTCCATCACTTTTCGCTTTTTAATAGCATCGATAGAATTTTCTACAAATTCTGTTATCATTAAGTCAGTCCCACCTCTAGATGCAAAAACTTCACCTTGTGCTTTTACTGCAGTGAGTTTTTGATCTGAAGATGTTAAATCAAATTCTATTTTCTTAGTATATAAAATCTCTTCTTTCAAATCTGTTGCCATTTTCTTAACACTTTCTTTTTTTAATGCCATACAATTTGGACATGTTGATACATTAGATCCAAAACTGGTTTTAAAATAATTTTTACAATCTTCACATTTGGTTAATGTTTTAACTTTATTTGCCATTTCTGAACCCCCTCGTTAAACTAAATGTGGTGAATACATGATTAAAAATATGATCGTCATAAGCACTGTTTTTATGAATATTTACAATCAATCTAATTCCTCCAAATTCTCTTCCTGAAGGTTTTTTAGCTCTTTTAGTGCCTGTGTTCTATATTCATCATATCCTTCCAAACCTGCTTCTAATTGGAAAAAATATGTGACCAGGCAATTTCCTAAAGATGATAGGAATTCTCCTACGTCCTCAGAACGAGATTCTGCAATTGTTTCGATGATTGCACTTCCACTTATCTGATTATGCTCTAAAATGGAGTACAAAAAATGTCTTGAAATATTTGGCATTAAATCACTGAGCATGATTGATCTCCCAATATTCTTTTAGATAGTTTGAATTCCAGGAAAAAATCTCTAATATAGAATAACATACCCTACATACTTGATGTTCTACCCATGATTGATATCTTGAAGTATTTTTATGTGTTAGATCACAAATTTTGCATCTCATTTTCTTCCCCTCCTTGAATAGTTTCTACAATTTCTACACCATGATTGAACTCTGACTGATGCATCTTTCATATTGCGTAGACCAAAATTAATTAAAATTTCACGTAAGCCGCTTGCATTTAATTTACAACTTGGGCAACTAGTTGGATCTTGTATTATGAATGCTCCGGAAAATTGTGATATGTCAAACCCATAACTTTGACACATTTTCTGCATTTTTAGATTATTTTCAATTTGATATTCTAGATGTTTATTGGTTACACGATATACTACATAATTGATATTTTCTTTTCTAAGCTCATTTTTTGTTTTTTTCTGTTTTTTTGTAAGTTTAGCGTTACCTGATTTCACATCTACATATTCTGTGTATGTAAAATTTTCATTTTCTTTTATGGCAATAAAATCACTTCCTACTCCTGTCTTTTGAATTTCAAATCCATGCTCTTTGTAGTCTTGTTTTGCAATCTCTTCTGCAATTTTACCTTTCATTACATTCTGAATAAGTGTTGATCTTACACTTTTGTTTAATTTATTTTTCATGATAACGATCTCCTCTTGTTGCTTTATTTGCAATCATTCGTTCAATTCTACTTTCAGCTTTTATGATTTGACTCATTTGTTCTAATGACAATTTTTCTATGGATAGTTGCTGTTTAGACAAAATCATCAATACTCCTATTTTTTTTTGAGATTGTCATCTTTGCAATTTCTTTTTTCACTATATCTTGAAGAGTACTTTCTTTGGAATTTCCTCTAAAAATTTCAAGAATTTTTTTCACAACATATGGACTCTTTAGAATTGAAATTAGTACGTCTGAATCCATTGTTGTTATCTGGTCATTATATCCTGTTTGCATAGTTATAGGGGATATAAAGTGGTGTATAAAGGTATTGATCAAGCTAAAAATTAAGCGATCAGGGTATAATTGACACAATAGTGGATATACGTGTCTTTTTTCGAGTATCTTTATATGGTATATATCTAAAATTTCATTATGCTAATCAAGATAGATGTTGATTCAGAGCTACTTGAAAAGATGGAGAGTCTAGTTAAACAAGAAAAATATCATGATATTTATCAATTCATCAAAATTGCATTAAATAATCAAATCCAAGAAGAATCTGCAAATCCAGAACAAAACCCAATTTCTGAAAATGACTCTCTTACATCACAAATTCGGAAACACATTGTAGAATCCCAACAAGATTTGTTGCGAAGTATAAGTGATATTCCACTTGAAAAATCACAGATACCTCCACCTGTTCAATCAATAATCTGGAGTTTCTATAATAGATTATTTCCAGTAAAAATTATTGTTCATCAACTTGCAATAATGATGGGTACACAAAACACATGGATTGAATTATCTCAACTTCACGATACTGCTTATGCCTTTGCTGAATCACTATCATCAAAATTACGTGAATATGAAGAATCACATAATTTGGTTAGAAATCAAAAAATTTCCACTGGACTACCTACTCCAATGTCTGAGATAAATAAAGGAAGAGGTTTTCAAAGACAAAAGATTCAATCCAAAGTCATTGCAAGTAAAATTCGATTTATAGAACATTTCATTGGAAAATTAACTTCTAAATCATCTCCATTTGAATTCAAAGGCGCATGTTTTGAATTAGGATTGGTAGGTGTAAAAGTAGAAGGAAATACCTGTCTAGTTTCACTAACTGATTTAGGAAGAGACTTTGCTTTATTAGAAAATCCAATTTTAGATAATGATCAATATGATGGAGTATTTTCAGATGATGAATCTGATTTCATTGTTGAGAAAATTATTCCTCAGTTTAAATTAGAAAATATCATTGTCACAAAAATTCTTGAAGGTATATCTGAAAAAAATCAGTTAGTTGCTGATGATATTGACAAAATTTTTGAAACAGAATATCTTCAATATCATAAAAAAGAAAAACCGAAAAAACCCAAAGAATTAGAATCTTTTGAAAAAGAGATGGTAAGAATTAGAGTTGCTACAATGGGTAGACTTTCTGAATTAAATAAAGTGAAATGGATTATTGATAAAGCTGGTAAATCAATATATTCCAAAAATTAGTTTTTTATCAATTGTTAATCTAGAACAACAAATACGGCTAAATCATTTATAATCAAAATTCTCTCTGTGTGCCTAATGAGATAATAATAGTCTCTGAACAGTGTGAATTTGTTTCGATGAAATGGTAACTACGCTTTTCAATAATTCTCATTAATTCTCTGTATATTGGTCCCATTTTGCATCTATTTTGGGAACAAAACAGAACATTCTATGACAATTAATCAAACGAATCTTTCTCCTTATACTTTAGAGATAATATTGGTCTAGTGTGAATTAAGCTACAACCTATTGGAATATGTCTGAATTTTGATAGCTTACCCACTTTTGAACACATCTTTCGAATGTATCTTTTGGCAGTTTCGGGGGAGACTCCTACAATCTCAGAACCAGAATAAACAGCATCTTCATAATCGATAGAACCATTCTCATCAATATTCGTATACACAAACTCTCTGAACTTTGGCTCCTTTGATTTGTTTATCTTGATTGATTCATTGCTAGAACTCACACACATGTCGAGTGGTTCATCTCTTGGGTTCTTGATATAGTTACAAGAACGACAAAGAAGTTGGAGGTTTTCAGGTGAGTTGTTTGAATTGTCGTTATCTCTGTGATCTATTACTAGTTGACCCTCCCAAGGCAGTTTTCCACACATTTTGCAATATTCTCCATCCCTCTTACAGAGAAAATCATACATCTTTTTTCTAGTACGTCCATTCATGTTGCTCACACAAAAACCTCCAGACTTTCTGACTATGGTACCTGCTTTATTGGCAGTTCAATGGTCTTTTGGCAACGAGTACAATACCATTTTGTTGTTCCATAGATATGTTGGAATTGTATGTTGTGGATTAGGCAACATGGAGGATAAAGTCCAATGTTTTCAAAAACTACTTTTCTCATTTCTTCTCCTCAATTCCGTAATGGAGTTTTGCTCCATGATGCTCTTCAAAAAATGATGAAAACTCATTTGATGGAATTTTGTACTTTTTTTCCAGTTCTCTGATTTCATCAAGATGTCTTTTTCGAAGCTTCTTTTTGTCATCCTGAAATTTATCAAGAATCTTTTGGAGGTCTGGAATTTTCTTCTCCAGTTTCTCTCTTTTAGCCTGATATTCCAAATGTGCATAGTGAAACTCAGACTCTTCGTATGGATTTTCTATTTCATCCATCCAATTTCATCTCCTTTTTGAGGAATTCTTTACTTTCTTTCTGATAGCAATCATCACACACAAGAATCTCGTAACTACCTGTAACCTGACAGGAAAAGATCAGTTTTCGAGTTTTTGGTTTGTGTGTACATTCAAGCTGTGTGTTTTCATTCATACTTTGTATATGGTAAACTAATTCGTAAGAATCGCGTTAACATCGATTTGCAACAATTTTTTAGCATGTTCTTATATTGACAATAAAATGTCAAAATCAAATTTACCCGAAGAACAGAAAATCATTCAATACATTACAGACAACCCTCTATCTTTCACTAGAAACATAGTAGATAATTATTCCAAAAAAAGGGCAAACTATACATCAACAGAAAAAATTCTCCAAAATCTAAAGAAAACAAAGAAAATTGCATCTATCGGAGACAATCATCCAGCTTACTATGTAATGCCCAACAAAAACAATTTTGCAAAAACCATTTCAGAAATTCTACAATCAAAAAATATCGTGAAGGCTAGATTTCAGAAATTAACATATGAGAATCCTAAAAGTGATTGGAGTGTTGAACAGATAGTTTCAAACCTAATTTGCTTGTTTCATTTACACTGGAAAATTCATACTTTAGAAAAGAAATCCAGAAAAAACCGTCCTAAACTAGACTCCAAACAATTTCAGAAAAAGTTTTCAAAGAACTATCACTTTGTAGCAAAAGATTTTTCTTTTGATGATTTTAGGAGTGCATATACTTATGTGATCTCTGAAAGTTATCCTATGGCAAAAATGAAACTAGTGTCTCTATCCACACACAAATTCCCCTTAAAGAAAATTCATAGTCTGATGAAAGAATACATGAAAACAAAAAGCATGAGATCTGTAGCTGATAAACATGGGACCACTACCAAAAATGTGCGTAAATTGCTTGATAGACTACTGGATAATAAAGGAGAATATTCTTGGCAAAAATCATCATATCTAAAACAGATTGATTCAGGCAGTATTTTCGTATCTTTTGATCCAGACATATTTCGTTTGATGATAAATTCCAAGGCTGATGATGATGCTTTGTTGGGTTATCTCTTTTCTACAGAACAAGGACTGTATGAAGATGATTCTGATAAAATATGGTTGAATATTCTCAAGAAGACTGCTCGTACTTAGTCATTCTCAAAACTTTGGCTTCTAACTCCTTCAATTTTTCAGCCATTTCTTTTGTTTGATCAATCTTTTGCTGATTGATCTCCAATTCATTATTCTTGTTTTCTAATTCAAGACGTAATCGTATTTCATCATTGATGATTAACTCTGGCATAGCCTCCAAATATTCAGGAACCAAATCAGAAACTTCTGTCCAGAAATAATTCTTATCGGTATTGACAAGACCTCCATGACCCATCAATCGTTCCTTGATCACTAAAGCAGCTAATGTACTTCGTCTTCTTTGAGCATTCATCATAACCTTATTCCAGAATCGTCTAAAACCATGAGTAGCTGGCACCTCATACCTTCTTCTTCCTTCTAACAGTGGTTGTCTGATACCTGATCTTGCCGCTATTCTTTCTAATCTCTTTCTTAAGGCTAACAAACTCATGGGCGTTACTTTAGAAAATCGTTCTAACAAAAGACAATCAGAATTTTTAGGCATCCTGCCTATTTTTTTGGCATAGAATTTTTTGTATTCAGATAATTTTTCCCAGGTCTCAATTGAGACTAATGCAATGTACTCTTCTGGTGTCCCTCCGTAAATCCGAAGTGCTCCACAAACAATTTTGTCATTTGAATCTATAGGTTCAGAAGTAAAACCCTTTTTTGATTTGTAAATTGGAAAAGTATCCTCCCATGTCAAACCTTCCCATGCTCCAACACGTAATCCTCCTGAACTGGAGGCTAAAATTACAAAATCTATTTCTACATCGGGAGAATATTCTAAAAACTTCTTGATTTCTTCTCTTGAATACCCACGACCTTTGTGAGTATTGTCTAATTCAGGATATGTTGAATAAACTCGTTTCCAAGCTAATCCAACATTGTTCATATCCAATAGTTTTCTAATTGGTTTGATTTTGTTTGGAATTGTAGATGGGTTAAGGTAGTAAGAATCAGTTTTAGAAAGATTACTTCTTTCTTTCAATCTCTTTACATATGCCAAAATTATTCTAGTTGCCTTTTCTTGATCTTCTATTGCAATTTTTACAAATTGTTGTGCTCTCTGCTCAAAATCTCCTTCTACCAAATCTGCACATGCATTTATCAAGAAAGTCTTGAGATTTGCAGTCATAGTTCTTTTAGTTTCCTTTGACTTTATTCCAGAGAAAAATAATTCCAAAGCATCTTGTTTGGTTGTTTCAAGTTCTTCTTTGCTTAATCTAATGTCTGTTCTCAATGTACATTATACCTCCAAAAAACTATTAGGAAATTCGAAATTGATGATTTGCTACATAGAGTCTTGAAAATGAGATAAAGGGATAGCGGGTCTAAAGGGATTCGGACCCTTGACAACCGGATTAAAAGTCCGGTGCGCTACCTGGCTGCGCCATAGACCCTCATCAAAAATGCTTTTCGTGTATAATTTAGTCTTTTACAAAATATTTTCTTGTGACAGAAACTTTTAATCTGGCAATTTTGTTCAAACAACTTGTGCCCTTGTAGTATAGCCCGGTCTAGAATTCGGCCCTGTCACGGCTGAGACGCGTGTTCAAATCCCGCCGAGGGCGCCATCAATTCTACTTAAATCCCTACATCGTGATATTGAATTGTTGAGCCAAAAACCATCAAATCCTGCGAATATCGGCATTTATGACTATGATAAGAGAATATCAAGAACTCTAATTCTAATCAAAAAAGAATTATCTCAAGAAAATATCGACATTATTGAACAATATCTCAATGTGATGATCACAGAATCTCTCTCAAAGGCAGTGCAACACAAACACTTGCAGACAATTCTTAATCTTAGTAGATTCTTGGAAAAAAACTGGATAGATGCTACAAAAATAGACATTGATAGAATTGTATCACTATTAGTTCAGAAATATTCCTCTGACGGTCAGGAGACGAACACAACACATGATCATAAAAAAATCTTAAAGATATTTTTCAGATGGTTCAAGCTTGGCTCTAGAAGCAAGGATGAAGTTGGAGATCCTCCAGAGATCAAGAACATCAAGGCAAAACGTGTCAAGGATAAAATCTCAAGAGAAGACTTGATTACAGAGTCTGATAGAACACGAATTCTTTATGCATGCGGTGAGAATGCAAGGGATAGAGCATTCATTGATTGTATCTATGATAGCGGTACAAGACCTGGAGAAATTTTGAACTTGCAACTAAAACATGTAAAGTCTGATGAGTATGGAATTGTTTTGCATGTGGATGGCAAGACAGGTGCAAGACCAGTACGTCTAGTTGAATCAATACCTAATCTTTCATCTTGGCTTAATGTACATCCTCTTAGGGATAATCCTGATGCACCATTGTGGATAAATCTCAACAAGTCAAAATACGGACAACCAATGACGTATAGTTCTGCACGTCAAATGGTAATGCGCAGGTGTGGCATGGCAAATTTATCAAAGAAAGTGTATCTCAATTTGTTTAGACATTCAGAAGCTACAAGAACTGTAAAATTCATGACTGAAGCACATATGAGAATACGTCATGGATGGGCAAACAACTCTAAAATGTCCAGTCGCTATGTTCATCTTGATAATTCAGATGTTGATGACATACTCTTCAAACATTATGGAATAAAACTAGAGCAAGAGGAAAAACAAAACATACCACAAGCTTGCACCATTTGCGGAACGGTAAATAACCCTGATGCAAACATTTGCTCAAAATGTTCCAAGCCACTCAACCTAGGCGGAATTTCTGAAATTGAGGAATCAAAAAAAGAAGAAATCAAGAAACTTGCAAAGCAGTTAGTTTCAGAAGAGGCAGCAGTATGGAAGGAAAAGTATTTTGAGGTTCAAAAAGAGATGGTATTGCAAAGATCATCTAATGTATTGTACAATGCAATGAGGGGAATTCCTACCGTAGTTGACCTCAAACAATTGGAATCACAAGGTGACAGAAAACCAGAAGCATTTTCATGGAAACCTCTTTTGCATAATTTTGCAGATTAAAATTTCTACTTTTCAAGTGTTAACAAGTTTATCTGCAATCAGTAAAAAGGGAACGCTCCCTCTTTAGGTATGATTTTGTGCTAGTGTCTAGAGAATGTCTCAACTAAACCATTTTTGGTTTTTAGAAGAATTATTCCCAAAATCATAAACTCTCTTTGTAGGGTAAATTGATTTTTTATAGTTTGATTTTTTGTATGTCTTTGACTGGTAGTTATTTTGGAACTTCTTTTTTGACTCTAGTTTTATCTGCAAAGAATCAGCAATGTCTTTTCCTGATTTCATCTTCCAATCCATTTCTATGTGGTGTGGCTTTGCAAAAATATCTTCAATATGGAAAACCGCTATTGGTAGAGTGATTTTGTACATTGTTCGATATTGATTTTTTGAAAATATTCCTAAACCTGTCTTAATCTCAGACCAGCAAAAATCATTTGGTCTGACAATTCCTTCCGTAGAATCTCCAACTTTGCATGCCAAATAATCAAAGACAAAACTAGGATTATCTATCGAAGCATTTGATGGTGTAGATATTGTTTTGACCTCAGGCTTTATGGAGTCAGGGATTTTTACACGAATCCTAGAGAATCCTTTCTTAAATGAAATTACATCCAAACTAGAATTATGTAAATTCTCAAGTGAGCAATATGCCCATCCTCTCTGATCACAGAGTTCCTTGTAGTAGACTTCACCTAATGCTCCTTTGAGAGCATTGGTGATTCGTGGCCTCATGAAATCGTATGATAATATGAGAATCTAAGGGATGCGATGTAATTTTTGAACAACAAAATCGGAATCGTTAAGAATTGAAAAAATTTGAAAATATTGCAATCTATTTGCTTTGTGAGTAATTTTGTATTAGAAATTAGATGGAAAAAGACCTCTCTAAAATACAAGAATCTGTTTTCAAAATAGATGGACACCCCATATCTGATTGAGATTCGAATTAGAGGCGATATTCGTGATCTTTGTAAAAAATTAATTTTTGATATTTATCATAAGTTTCGAGTTAGGGGTATGGTCAGAAAAAGACCCGTACCACACATAACACTATTTGGTCCATTTGGTTGTCGTTCTATCAAAAATGTAATTGAAACCATCAAAGAAGTGGGACAAGACTATGTGACTAGCGTTTTAGATGAATCCTTTGAAGATTCTGATGACATAGAGCCAGAACCACTGCCAAAAACTGAAGGAAGAGTCACAAAGATAAGTTATGATGGAAAGACTTGGATTGATATTCCAGAATTACAAAATATTAGAATCACCCAATAGGCTTAAGTTCACAAAAATTTAGTTTCATCATGGGAATCAAAGAATGGTTAAAAGGAGAGCCAAACCCAAAAAAATCCTACGAAGTCAACGTAATCTGTACTAACTGTGATCATACAACCAGAGTAAGAATTGGTAACGGTTGGTCAGTTGAAGGATGGGCAAAAACTGCCAAATGCAAAGTTTGCAAAAGAAAAAACACATTTCAAAAGACATCTAGATTTTAACAATATGCTTAAGTTCATATCTTTTTGATAACACATTACATGAAAAACAGTAATCAAAAAGAAACTGTAATTTGGAAACAAAAAATTGCGGGGATTTTATATCTGACTGTGCTTGTTATCCTTCTTTCATTATTTTTCATTGAAATTTTGACTGATTTTAGCACCACAACCACAACTGGGGATGTTTCAGGATGGGTTTCATTGTTCGTAAGTACTTCAATAGGTACTGCAATTGCAATTTCTATTCTGATATATTCGTCTGATCAACAGAAACAAACTCATAAAATCATTGAAGAACAAAAAAAATTACGTGAAAAAAGAGAGACATATGTTCAACGTAGATTAGATTCATTATACAAAGTAGTATTGTTGGCATTTGAATTTAGCCAAAAACAAAATGAAAAAGAAAATAAGGAAATTCTAGATGATATGGAAAAAATGTTAAATGAATATGAATTAATTAATCCTGAATTTTTAAGACCCATGGATCAAGAAATTTCCAGTGCTGTATCCACATGTCTTTTTGTGGCAAAGTATCAAGGGATGAGTAAAATTAACACTGAGATGAACAGATTACACAATCTATTGAAAAAAACAGGCATTACTACAACCCCAATCATAATTGAAAATAACAAAAAAACAACTGATCCAACTGAAAACAAATTGTCTTTAAATGAACAAACGAAAAAACCACCGTTTGTGGATTCGCGTGGACAAATCTACTATGATTAAATTAAAAATTCTTTTTGTTTTCCTGTACAATATTCGACTAGATTCTGAACCATGATTTTTGCAATAGTAATTTCCTGAACTGATTTTAATCCGTCTTGAGTCTTTGCCCCGTGTCTGAAATCATAACGCCTTTCTTGTACGAAATTCCGCTCTAACAATTCTAAAAACCGTCTAATCAAATCATAATTCATTCGAATACTCCCATTTCTATCATGGGCTAATTCGTTTAGTTTGATTCTTTTTCTTGAATCCTTGTGATTTGCAATTGAATAAACGGAATAATCCACTAACCATCTAAAGGGTTCAATCAAATCATAGACCAGAGCCTGAAATCCCGAATGTCTTTTGTGATAGAATCCATAGTAAGGGTCAAGACCCATTCCATTAACAAACTTTGCAATCTCACTAGCTAGTACGGCATATCCATAGTTTAGCAATCCGTTAATCACATCAGTGGCATTATTTTTTGAGATTCTAATCTTTGATTGATTTCGAGAATCAAAATTGTATTTTATAGGGAATAGTTTTGCATACTCTGTAAAGTATGCCCTTGCGATCTTTGCCTCAAATGATAATTGATTAGGGTCATTTAGGATTGTTTTTTGATAATCCTTGATCTTACCAAGTCCTGAAATTATCTCGGGATTTTTTGTGGATTCTAGAAATTTAATTTGTGATTCTAGTTTCGCTTTGACTATCTGTCTTGAGAGATATTCACACTTTGTCTTATCTCGGAATGTATCATATTGTCCTATTCTATAATCAGTGGATGTCCAAGAACTCATCAACCCATTCATCATAGTTGATGGATTTCCCTCATGGTCTACTAGGAGTAATTGCCGACCGTTTTCAGTAAGGAGTTTTAGGGCTTCAGTTGAGATGTATCCATTTCCTTGCAAGACAATTTTCTCATAAGGTAATTTGTGGATAAAGTATTCTTCTGTTTGTGGTTCTGAAAATGGGTCGTAATTGTTTTTGAGTTGAATTTTCTTGTTATGTAGTTTTACTGAAAATCCATAACCTTTGAGGAATTTTATGTTGTAATGGTTTTTTCTTCCTCTTAATGTCATATCCAGGAAGCAATTAATTGAAAAACCAATCCCATGATAATGAAACCTATGCCCATTGCCCATGTAGTAGGATGTGGAGAGCCCATTACTTTGGTAGGAGTTTCACTGTCTGAATTTACACTTTCAACTAATTTTTTTGGTAGATTTATCATTCTAGTTCCTGCCCACAACATCAACACAAATCCAAGAATCTCAAGAGATATTCCCCATGTGTTTAGAACCCATTGAACATCATTTCCTACATGTTGAGAATATAACCAAAAACTAACTAAAATTGTGACAAAGGCAATAATTCCTATTATATGTGCAACAAAATCGGCTACACCACCTAACACAAAATAATCTTCAGGATGTTTCAAATGTCTTCCTTCACCATTTCTTGTTTTGAAACATTTTCCATCATCACAGAAATCCATATCATTCACAAATTCATACTTTCGTTATAATCATTTTCCAACAAATCATACCATCGTCTTTCTTTAGTTGACCGCAGGTTTTTGAACCTAAAAGGGGGGGATTGCCTTTTTATTGATTATCGATAAACTCGTTAACTCCTAGTGACAGGGATTTGAACCAAAATAACAAATCCCCTTAAGAGAATTCTACAAAATTATTTTAACGTCTTTACAGTCTCAAAATAATTTATAAATTTCTGAAATAATTTATAAGTTAATTTATAAATTATTTTCAGGATCGTTTTTGTTGACAAGAAATCCTTGCAAAAATTTCTTACCTTAGTTATATACAAAAAGTAAGGGTTTGAATTTTTGATGTAAGGTTTGTATCCTTACTGTAATCTTACACAAATTTTTTACAAAAATTTTTCAGCTATATAACTAAGGTTGAAGATAAGAGCAGGGATAGTAAGGTAAGGATGACCTTAAGTAAGGATTAGTGATATTAGCCTCGAATTTTATCTATCCTTATCCTTACTATCCTTAGTCTATCCTTACTATCCTTACTACCCTTACTTTATTTCAGGCGTGGATGAAATGGTAAGGATGACCACCCTTACTCAAGGATTTCATACCCTTACCAAAGATTATGATGGTTTTGAAATGCTAGGCGTGAAATAATTTATAAATTAATTTATAAATTAATTTTCAGAAATTTATAAACAATTCAAGAAATTTATAAATAATTTTTCAAAAAGTTTGGTTAGTATTTGTTGACTTTGAAAATTTGATGTGGGTGTTAAACTGATTATGCAAATCCCTTTGACGGCCTTAAAGTTTAACAAAATCGATTATGGGACATGAACTAATCTGAGTCATAGCTGGACTCATAATCTGGATCTTGTATATTTAGATGGTACAAGATTGCGTTTCTATTTGACATCACACCTGATTGGTTTTTGTAATATTTGAATAATGTCACTATACTTCGGCATGCCTTACATATGATCAGTAATGATGATAGATCTGTGTTTGCATTATATCTGTAAACTATGGCAAATAATGCTATTTTTTTATTTTAATTAGTGATAAGCATAATTTTATCACATTGTAACATATCCATATGTGGAATATGGAGTCATATTTAGACAAAACTAAGTTTGTACTATGCTGATTATGTGTAGATCATTGTTTTATGTTAGAAATGCTATATTATATTGTGAGATTAGTAAAAAAATGTGCAATATGTGACAAAGAATTTGTAGGATTTGAAAAATACTGTGATATTGGATGTCTCGAAAATACATTTGATGAGAAATAATATTTTTTCACAACTCCATCGCATAATGTTGGCATTAATTGTTGTATTTGTTTTTGCTAATACATGTCAATGCAGAATGACACAATACATGTTGAATCAAGAGTGGTATGCCTGCACATGACTGGATTCAATGAAATGAATGCCAATATGAAAAAGTTTTCCGAAGATCCGCACAGAATTCAAATGATTTCAAATGACATTATACTGCGACTCAGTAAAACAAATAACAATGTACTCTATGTTGGAAGCAAAAATGCATTAAACTTATACAAAAATCATCTAAAAAAGCAAATCAATTCATCCAGAATCAAAATTATCTGCTCTGATAAACTAGAGAGTCATAGTCACATTGCATATGTGGATAGGAAAATGAATGTGAAAAACCAAAACCATTCCAAAATTATAGACTATTTTGGGGTGCCAAACCAACATTGCAAATCCCACTAAAGGAACTCAAATTATATTCAAAAAAACCTGATTTCTAACTGACAATATTTTATTAAAAATAACGGCATTAAACTATTACTTCAATACCTTTGAGAATCTAGTTTTCATCTTCAAACAAACGTAAATCCAATGATCTCAATTCTAGTGTTGTTGTTAACGTCAATTCTTAGCACATCGTTGACCAAATTAGGTTCAATCTCCTCGCCATCGACAAGAATGAATAACCCGTGTAATTTTATCTCAAACCTTTTTTCTAAAATAGGCAATGGATCACACATTATGATGTAACCATACGAAGATACCACAGGTTTCAGTATCAAAGAATGAACAGATTCGTCTACTGCAAATTCCCCAATGTGAACAGTAGAAAAAATTGAAAATTCTGTCTTGATAGAATAATGTGGTTTTCCATCTTGGGGTGTAGAAATTACACTTCGTCTATCTACAAAATTGACATCATCTGGAATGTCGCATTGTTTTGATAAACCATTTTCTTGTATAGTTGTTGGCAAAATAGAAAAATATGCCACTAAAACAACAACTGAGATAATTATAGGGATGAGATATGTTTTCATTTTCATTTATCCCGTCAAAGCCATAATCGGCCCACTAAACTCTATTGTAATTTTTACATCAAACGGAATCATTTCGGTGTATCTTTTCATGAGAAACGAATGTGCGTCAGGGTTTTCTTCCAAGTATTTTTTATCAATATCAATTCCCAGAGAATTTTCTGCATTCCCTATACCCAGTCCAATTATTGGATAGTTGTCACGATCTTGCTCTACAATGGCTCTTGCGATCTCCAGTTTTGTGTGATATGGAAGCAAATCTGTATCATCAGAAACAAGTGCCAGTCTTCCATGACCTCTGTCATTTGAATTATTTACAAAATACTCGTAAAATCCAGTCTGGTTGAATGTGATTTGTTTTTGCATTTTTGGTTCTATTGAGTCAATTAGCCACTCGTTCTCTTTTTCATAAACCGTGGCAGGAAAACCAGATTCATTAATCCAAGTTACGGTGCTGTTTTTTTCTAAGAAAATGACCGATGTGGATGGAAGTGGAGTTGTTCTTATCTGATTTGGAGAATGTATGGAAGAAATCAAAATGGTGTTCGGTTCCAGATGACTAATATCGGGAAAGCATTCATTTCCGCGTTGAACAAAATTTTGTCCACATAAAAGAGGTTTTAGTTCTCCTGATTCCAATGTAAAGAAACCATATGCAATAACAGAACCAGTAACGATAGTAAGTATACTAATCATCAGTAAGAGTCTAGTTTTCATTTTCTTTTTCTCCAGATCATAATACTAACAGTAATCAACCCTATTACTAGTGCAAACACCACGATAATGATTACAGGTAAATCAGTTGAGGATTGTCTAGGATATGTGCTGCTAAAGGAATCTATTGGTTCAGATGTCTTAAAAGTTGGTTCAAGTTTTACAAAAAAACTATCCTGTGAAAGGCTGCTTTGAATTTCATTTCTAGACAAATAATATTGGTAAACATTATGATTTTCTAGTTTCTCAACCCATTCTTCTGTAACTCCTTGTTCTAAGGCTTGACTCAATTCAATTTTTTTTGTTTCCATCCATGCTGAACCTTTATGTTCATAGTATGGAGCCCACGCTTTATTAAATTCCAGATGACTTGCAGGACCTTGATCAAAACATGGCGCATCAGGCCAATCATTATTTACTAGACACATAGCATATGCACGATTATAATCTAATTCAGGTACAGCGTATACAGTTCCAGCTAATCCCAAACCAATAACAAATACAACAAGTATTGATGGCCTAGTCTTCATTTTCTTTTTCTCCTGATTACAAAAATCAATCCCACGATTATACTACCAATAATTACAATTGGAAATACCACAAACAACAATAATGGATTGAGTGGAAGTGCATTTTCTGGTCCTGTATCATTGCATGCCTCCCACCATTCCAAAGTATCTGCAGCACATAAAGCTGAAACATTTGTAATATTCAACGGAATTAATGCAAGTGAAATAATTATTAAAAGTCTAGTTTTCAAGGATTAGCGCCTTCTCCGCACCATTCAGGATCGTACTCCCCCCTGCATACTTGAACTTTTAATGGATGATTTTTCCATTCACATGTAGAAGTGTTAATGGAATGAGTTTCATTAGAATATACGAGAGGTTCTCTACCATTCTTACTCTCTATCCAAGAACTACAAGCATGTAAGACTAATCTAAGAGATGTTTCTTCAAATTTTTTTGTGTGATTGTTACTCCAATCTATTTTATCAAAATTATATTTCCATACACAGTTATGATTATCAAGATGATGTGTTTGATTACGATACTCTCGATTCAAACCTCTATCTTCCCAAGGTTTTTCACAAAGTTGTAAGATGACTCGAAGTTCATCGGGAGCATTAGGATCATCCCTTAGAGGTGGATATTTGGATTGAGATCCAATATCGTCAATTATAATTAGTAAGGATAATGAAATAGTGACTATTGTAATGATTCCAATAATTATCAAAAGCCTAGTCTTCATTTTCTATCCAAATATCCATGAAAACAAATCATCCAAGTAAACAAAGATGCCAAAGAACGGTGCATCATCTCCTATTGTTTTCATCCTTTCTGTTTTTATCACTTGACATATCCCTTCAATTTTTTCAGTACCTGCACCGCATACTATCTCTTCGGATTCATCATAAAATGTCACTCTGTGCTGCATACAATCTTCTATTGTTTGATTAATACAAGGAGGATATGCTTTATTCAGATTATCGTTGTAAATGCAAAGGCCTGTTTGATAAAACGTATTTTCAGGACAAAGTTCTTCTGTAATTACACCTGATGTCCTATCCCGAACTATGTAATCATAACCGGGAACATGTTGTAATTCCTGAATGTAAAACAAAACTCTTTGATCAATTTCATATAATTTAGAAACAGTAGATCTTCCCATATCTTCATTAGAATAATGCCCCAGAATAGTGATGGTGGAGTTTTCAATAGGGTTTTTTAGATATTTTTCAACATCTAATGTATACAATGCAAATCCGGCACGATTTGTATCAGGTTCAGATACAATTTCAACTGCGGTTATGTTTCCAATTAATATCCATTTGGAATATTCAAAACTTCCTTGATAATCAATTTGTGGTTCTGCAAAAGAATCTGAAAATGTCATAATTCCAATCATAGAAACTATGAAAATTAATGGAATTACTGCCCAGACTTGTCTCATAATGGTATGATTTGTGCGAACTTCATAAAGTGTTCTGATGATAGTGAATCCTAACAGGTTGCAAATATTTTATAAAAAATATTCAGATACAAAATATCAGATGCACTTTTCAATGACAGGATGAGATTTCATTCTGTATGAAATATCTTGTGATTTTTCTTATATTGGTTGGGTTTGTTGGATCTGCAACTGCAATTCATGATCCGAACCAAACTCTTGAACATTCAATAATTCTTCCCAATAGCATGAGAGACGTATCATTTGATGAATTTATGGAATGGTGTGTGCCTCATTTTGGTGACAAGTGTGTTGAACTGGAAAAAAACCGAGTACCGATTATTAAGTCTCCGCTAAAACAACATGCAATAGGAATCCCTTATGATGAAATACAATGCAAAGACAGATTTGAACTAGTTGCAAAAATGCCAAGTGCTGATCCTAAATGTGTCAAACCAGAATCTGTACAAGAACTTGTAATACGTGGATGGGCATCTACAAACAAATCACTTGAACTCACAAATACTACAACACACGTGATTGAGGGAAATGAGAATCCATTTGAACTTCAATACTCATTACATGGCGCAACTCTAGAAAGTATTGTACATGATGTTGATGCCAACTCTGTTCATATTAAATTAGACGAGTCTGCAGGGGGCAATATGGTAATTTTACTTCCACATGGATTAGTTGATGCTCAGATTGGACAAAGTGATGCTGATGATTCCTTTTTTCTTTTAATTGATGGGGAAGAGAACTTGTACGGGGAGAAATATGCTGAAACTGGAAGAATTATCACAATATGGTTTCCAAATGGAGCACATGACATCGAAATTATTATACCAAGTTGGATGTAATGACTAGAAAATGAATACTAGAGTTTTACTATTTCTTGCACTTGTTTCTGTATTGATTACTCCCTTACTTGCAGAGGGTCTTGTGATTCCAAGTTCTACCGAGGAACTGCTTGAAGGAGACAATTTGATTGTTCTTGGGACAATATCTGATGTTAAAGTATTTGATGACAAGCCTCCAGAGTTTCACATAGACATAGAACAGGTAATACAGCCAGTGTCGTTTGACAGTAAAACAGTAATTGCGTTTGGTTGCGATCCAAACAAATCATTTGGTGGTGTTCCATGTCCGTCATATGAACAAGGACAAAGAGGGCTGTTTTTGATTTTTCAATCCGATGATCAATATCGCTTGTCTTTTGAATCTCGCGTATCTGATGCATTATGTTCAGCACAAGAATTTCTTTCATCTTACAGGGGATTCAAACCTCATTTCTTTTGGACACAAAATGGACAATCGGATGTATTTTTTACTGGAATGCCTGTAGACATACATTTTGTTGTAACAAATTCTGCCATGACAGAGCAGGACTATTCTGTAGGATTGAGTGCACACACTAACGACTTTGCATTCTCTGATGTTGTAAATGGAACAATTCCTCAATGTATTGGGTTTGAAACAGTCACTGCATCATTTGTGCCAACTAAGATGGGAACATATGGTTTTAATTCAAAACATGAGGGAGGAGAGGATGGTTCTTTTGGCACTGCAATAATTGATTATGGTTCCTCTCCAAGACAACAGACTGATGCCCAAATACATGCACAGGATGTATGGTGCAAGGAAAACTTGTTTCTGATTCTGAAAAATGACGAAACCAAACCTCGATATGACAATCATCCTGCATGTGCTACAAAAGACACGGTTACAAAATTGATTCAAAGAGACTGGGGTTTTATTCCGCCACAAAGCAAGTACAACGAATTTCTTGAGGAGGATAATTAGAAAATGAATGATAATGTTAAGAATACGATATTTGCCGTTACTGCAATCGCAATTGTTTTGCCAAGTATTTTTCTCATCCACAACTACGTTTTCTACACATCCCATTTTGAAAAAATAGAGTATGAGAAAATCATTGAGTACTGTGATGATGTTTGCAGTGAGGAATTTGAATCAAAAGAATATGACTGCGAACTAAACAGTACAGCAGGTCATGTTTGTGTCCGCACCATTGATATTGAAACAATAAAGCAACAAAAGGAAGTCTGGGACAACCTTGTTCCACCATATTATGGATACATGGAGGCAGTTTACGAGAATGGATACAACAAAATTGGGTTTTTGCAAGAAATACGGGTAATTGATGATAATACCATTGAGGCTGTATTTGCAACATCAGAAAAAACACCTCTTATGAAAGCAAACATTTCTCCTAATTTGGAATACCACACTACAAAAATTCTCACTATAGGCGATACTTTTATTCCAAGATGCTATGATGAGAATATTTTTGTGTACAAGCTTCATGACATTCAGATTGTAGATGATGTGGCTCTTGCAGTGTTCCTCTATAGAATCGGCACAAGTGATATCACACAATGCGTATTTCCTGAATTCCTAGAACAAAGTTTTGGAGCACAATTTGACATCTAAAATGAAAACTAGACTTTTGGTAATTATTGGAATGTTTATTTCCCCTATTGCTTTTTCTACTGGGTTTTCACAATGTGTATACAATGATGATTGGCCTCCTGCACCATGTTTTGACATGGGGAAGGTTAGCAAACTGGAATACAAGTGGGCATGGGCCCCATACTATGTTGAGAAAGGTGATGAACTGATGCAAAGCAAACATACTGAAATGCATAATGCGTTAAAGAACGGTACAATTAGAGAATGGACAGATTCCTCATTACAAAACTGGAATGTCTACAATTACTATCGTTCTGTTGGAGATATTGAAAGCCAGTTTCCTTACGATGTTGAATTGTTAGAATCTTCTCCTAGCTATATTCTTGAAAGAATTATTCTTGTAATTTTGTCAATCGCAGTGGTGGTTCTTTCAATAACCTGCATAGTTTTTTGGAGAAAAAGAAAATGAAAATTAGATTTTTTCACGCCTAACTGGGACTTTTTTAGAGACAACTTGCTCTACTAGTCCGGTCGATGTTAAACTGGAACTTTTCTCAAGACACAATGATGTCCGGGACTATGAGGATTCGATACAAAACATCAGAAGCACTTTTCAATGACTGATAATTTGTTTCATACTGTATGAAGTATTTTGTGATTTTTCTTGTATTGATTGGATTATCTGGAACTGTATTTGCTCAATATACGGGAGGTGTTGAATTTTACCATCTTCCTTTGACTGTGGATTCAAAACAGTACTCTGTTTTAGCTCAATCAAACACTAATTATTTTACTGACGTGGCATATGACCGTGAAGCACACTCTTTGATTTTTTCAACATCTGTATCTGAGGATTTTATTGACACTTATACCATAACTCTGAATGAGCAAACATTTTCAGAGTTACTTGCAACAGATTACGCAAAAACTCCTGATTCTGTGTTGATACTGATAAATGGAATCGAACAACCATACCGAATATTCAAAGACAATGGTATTATCTCATGGAGATTTTATGTGCCAATAACATCTGATGAAGTAGAATTAATTTCTTCTACTCCAAGATTTGACACTGGTGTATACAAGTTTGATAAAATTCCTAATGGATCTCCTAAAATTTATCCACCATTGAAACAAAATCATGTCGGAATAGTTACTGAAAACATACAATGTAAAGATGATTTTATTCTGCTTCAAAAGTATGATTACTCTCCTGCTTGTGTAACTGAATCAACAAAACAAAAACTAACTGAGAGAGGATGGACAACAAAAAATAGCTCAATATCAAAAACTAGTACCAACTGCATGACCATAAAACAAAGCAAAGAAACTGCACCATTTTTCAAAATTCCAACATACTTGCCTGAAGGATATTCTTACGTATGTTCACAGTCAGGCACACCAACTGAATCTTACATTGTGTATCATAATCAAGAAATTCTAAATTGGAATATCCCTGAGTTGGTAAGTAGTGGTGCTATTTTCATTTATCAGATAGATGAAAGAAGTATGCTTGATGACAAAAAATATCAAACAATTGGAACCCCAGAACAACGCATTCAAGAAACATATGATGATGTAATAAAGAACAATCCCTCACTTAATCCCCAATTGATCACTATTAATGGAATGATGGCTTATGCAGTTGATTCTTGTTCTGATTGCGGAATGCAAATTGCGAATTTTACTGATGGAACATTTATTCAAAAATCAACTTCTACTGAAACAAAAATCAAGTTTATTGATGAAAATGGAATTAATTACATGCTTGAAACAACTCTGCCATTGGATGAATTAATTTTGGTGGCTGAATCACTTCGATGATGATTCAGGAAAAAGAAAATGAAAACTAGATTTTTAATTACTGGAATTGGTCTGCTTGTGTTTGGACTGGCTAACTTGTTTTCATATTTGCCAATATCACTTGGAATAGCATTGGAAAACAGACCGTTTCCTTTTGAACATATTCAGAAGGTAATTCCATCTGAAGGACATGGGACCACTGTCCAGACAGGCTATTTGCCAATAGAGAATGCAGTTAATGACCCATACTGGCTTTTTTGGTCACTTGCACTGTATGCCGGAATTGTAATACTTTGCTTTTATGGAATCAATGAGGTTAGAAAATGAAAACTAGGCTTTTGATAATCATTGGAATGGCTGTATTTGCAGGAGTTGGAATTGCATATGGCATTAATCAGTATGATTACTATCAGGATCAAAAACAATATGAAGAATGGAGAGATATTCGAGAGTCCATACTGTCTGAAATAAGAGAAAGTAAAAACCGTAATCAAACAGTACAAACTACAGACGTTGGTTCGATGTCTGATGAAGAGCAGTGTGCATGGACTTTTGATAATTCCATGAATGAGTTTGTAAGGGAGCAAGAAAAGTACAACGATTCACATGACGCTGTATCAAAACCAATATCCGAAGACCAAATAGTATCAACTTCAATACAGTTTGCTAAATGGCGCAGTATGGGATGTGCTTTTTCAATTTCAGAGTGGGCATATTTATCAACCTATGAGGAATGGGCTTGGGAAAATATTGCACCAACGTACAAAATCAGAGGGTTGCATTCTCGTATGTTAATAGATGAGCCAATATTTGTAACTGTAGAAAAAATTGGATATCATATGTGTGATTCATGGAATGCAAAAATAATTGATTTGGCAAATAATTCTACAGTATGGGACAAGCAATCTCATTCATTGTGTGTAGTTGCAGACAATCATACACAAAAAAGCTTTCAGTATACAATATCTAATGAAATCAACCCCATAGTGATTTCTATTCTTGGCAACTATACCTTTCAGATAGATATTGGTCCTGTGTATTTGGAAAAGGACTTTACTGTAATTGAGGAATTTGAAGACATAGTAGTTTATGATGAGTGGGACAGATAATGAGATACAAAACATCAGAAGCACTTTTCAATGACAGAATGAGATTTCATATGGTATGAAGTATTTTGTAGTTTTTCTGATTTTGATTGGATTTACAGGTTTGAGCTATTTTGGATATGCTCAAACATCTTATGCTCTAACGTTAGGAATGACTTCTGAACAAATACTAGAGACTCAAGAAATCGTAATCCTTGGGCATATTGAATCAGTTGATTTGAAATCAGATGGAACACAGTATGTAGTGAATGTTTTAGAATACATCAAAGCACCAGAGGAATTTGAGAAAAAAGAAATTATCAATGCCACAGGATGTCCAGAAGGGCAGAGGGGTGGATGTCACATTTTTCAAAAAGGGGAGAATGTTTTGTTTGTATTAAATGAAAAAAACAATGATTTACAAGTCTCCGAAGTCTCGTTTGTAGCACCAAATCCAAACTGTGAAGTAGATGATTTTTTTGCACTACATGATGCAAAGTACGGTTTGGAAACTTCTCAAAATAACGAGACAAAGAAATTCTTTACCGGAAAACCAATTGATATTACATTTTATGCTTACAATATGCAACTAGATAACAGTCCATACAAGATAACTGTTGAATTTTTCAGAGCCTTTAACAATACTGTGTTTAGCCAAACCTTTGAAGGCAAGTTCGAGGAGTGTGTGCCAAATGTCAAGCTGGAAACATCATTTACACCTAAGGAGATGGGAAAATACGGAAAGCGATACACTGCATCTTATGGTGGCGGTGAAATGGTATGGGGATTTCCCATAATTGAAGAAGATGCAACACCTCTAAAACAATTCAAGGCTGGAACTTATGTAAATGAGATACAGTGCAAAGAAAAACTGGGTTTGATTCAAAAGTATGATGGTTCTCCTGCGTGTGTTACAGAATCAACAAAACAGAAATTAGTTGAGAGAGGATGGACTGAAAATGAATCCAATCTATTTGATCTTACTGGTCGTGTAATGAATCAAGACACCTGTAATAATTTTGTAATATCACAATGGCAGCCTACTGTAGAAGGAAGAGAAATGGTTAAACAATTTTTAGAAATTTGCATTCAAAATGGATTCACAACCCCTGAACTAGTTGAAAGGGGAAAGATTGCAGATAATTTTACTTATGGTCCAATTCAAACAGCTAAAAATTCTGCTGAAGGAGATATAGAAAAAACAATCAAAATTTTAGAAGAGATGTATGTAGAAAAAACAATTGAAAATTTAGAAAATACTCATGAAGAAGATCACATCAAGTCTGTTGTTCATGTAAATGTAGACAAAGAGGAATACCATACAGATAATATCGTAATAATCTCCGGATATGTGGAGGGCATAGTACCTAATACAGAACTAAACATTACAATACGTAATCCTTTGATGGATATAGTATTTGTTTCACAAGTAACGCTGTCTGAAGATGGTGCATTTACAGAATCTTTGTCCATTGGTGGCCCCTTATGGGAACAAAATGGGATATATTCTATTTCTGCTCAATATGGTGAGGCAACAGACCACGCAGACTTTCTGTATCTGTCTGATTTGGAATTTGAGGATTTATTGTAGGAGTTAGAAAATGAAAACTAGATACAAAATAACTCTAATCGTAGGAATAATCACAGTTTCTATTTCTGGAATAATTATTTTTGGTTCTATACCACTAATGGTTGCATCAAATGCTTATTCTGGACTTGTGATTTCTTCCACTCCTGATTTTGTATTTGAAGAAGACTTTGCAAATATACCCGAGGTGAAGTTCTTTGTTGAAAAATATCCAAATTACACTACAAACCATTCAGCAGATTTTCTTGGCTGGAAAATAATCAACTATGATGCAGATATCGGTCAGAATGTTATTCATTTGTCAGTCAAAAAAAGTGTCCTGCATCAAGGTATCAAAGTTAGTGCAGGTTGTTCTGTTGGATCATATAATTACGCATTAAATATTTTAGATGATGATGTAATGGATTCTTTAAAAAATGACGTATGTTTAGAAAAACCACTAAAAATACACGTTTGTAGAGGTGGATGTGAATATGTAACGATTCTACAAGGTGCAGTTGTTGAAGGAAATGAAAGCCTAGATCCCAAAGTAATCACTGTCGTATTAGGAAAAAACAACACTGTAACATGGGTTAATGAGGATGATACAGCTCATACTTTTGTCAGTGACGAGGGCGGTGATGAAAGTTGGTCAACTGGAATGATGAAACCTGGAGACTCATCATCTGTGACATTTAACGATACGGGAATTTTTAGTTATCATGGAACTCCTGGTCCTTGGATTACGGGTACTGTGGTTGTTGTACCTGATAACTATGATGAATCTCCCTTGCCTTCTTCTAAGGATTATGATTTTGAAAATATACGTATGAGCAATGCTTGCAGTGAAAAACATTCCTTTTGTTTTGGTGTTTTTGAAAACGGAACTCAGATTATGACTCAATGTGATTTTCCTATACATGGTTGCAGTCCTGTTTATTTTGATAGTTATGTAGAGGAAGAAAATGAAAACTAGGCTTTTGATAGTAATCTCTACAATCATTGTATTTTCTATTATCTCATTTGCTGTACCAAATTTATCCAAAGTTTATGGTAGTTGTGAAATGACTCAAGATGGAGAATTGCAGTTTGCCATAGGCTATCAATGGACTAATGGCCTTCTTTACATAGATAATGCTGAATGCACTTGGAAGCTATTTGGTGCAATTCCAATTGCAAGTATAATGTCAGAAAATGAAACTCCTGTTTTAGAAGATAAACAACTAAAAAGTATATTTGCTAATTGTAAATGTCAAGAATCAGGAGGTCCTTGTATTCAACCTCTATTTCGTTGGAGCAATGACACTCATTACAATGATAATAATTTCTGTAAATTTGTCCAACAACCTGATATTTGTACACAAGACATGATGTCCTTTATCAATCATCATTCCAATATGTTTGAAGGTAATGAACCATTGGCATGGACTTTTAGAGGCTCTGATAGTATTGTAGAATCTGATCAGTTTGAAGAATGTAGAAATGAATTGTTAAAAATTAATAAAAAATAAAATTAATGAGCAATACGGCTGGGGGTGAGTTTTGTAACCTTAGTTTGATGTAGCAGCTTGCAAATATTTTATTAAAAATATGGACTCCTACTATCCATTACTTTCTCAAATAATATGGGACGAAAAATGAACATAAAATACATTGGGCCTTAACCTATTCTGTACTTGCGACAATACCTTCCAAGTATTTGTAAAATTAATTAAAAATAAAAAAAGATTCTAGGATTTTCTCTTTCAAATGAGGAATACTGAATGTAATCCTCACTTTGATTTTCCAAATGACACTTTTGGCCAATAACCATATCTTGTCTTTAACAAATTATTTTTCACTATCAAATACACCTCCTTCTAGTTTGATGAGAATATTTCTTTATGGAATCATTAATGATTCCAGAGAATCCATACACATCATCCAATTTTTCTTCTACTCTAGTTTGATGAGAGTATTTGCTATTTGTTCTAACGGGAGTTGTTGAATATTTTTGTCTAGATTTGTAATGAGTAGATGTTTGCATGTTGTGTATGTAAAGCTAAATTATTTGATATTGCCTTTTAGTTTGTGGTGTGCCTTGATATGATTGGTACAGTAAATTGAATAGTTAGATCTTTGTTATTAGCATACCACACATACGAAAAAAATCTCAAATATTATTTTCTCTTACGTAATATAACGAGAAGCCGTTGTTCTGCGTCGTAGAATGATTGGTCTGGAAAACACTTCATGTTAGAAATCGTCCTAGAATTCTATCGTGTTTTCCATGTATCTCGTTGGTTTTTTTAATTAATTATTTCATATTACACTAATTATTACAAAATAATTCTTTCATAATTAGCATTAAGGCATGCCACAAAAAGCAGGTTATTTTCAAATAATGTTTTGCTATTAGAATTTCATGCAAATCACAATTCCGAGTGAATACATGCGAAGACCAAACCAAGTAACTTTAGTTGGAAGTGAGGCCAAAAACCCTCTCCCAACTAGAGAAAAAATGATAGACTATGATTGGATTGGATTGTCTTGTTTGGTATATGATGATACATTGGATATTATGCTTAAACCAATAGGAGGAGGTGAATCGACGAAATGAAAACAATCTTAGCAATTTTAGTAATGACTATCTTGGCAACTGGTGTAATATCTCCTGCATTACAAGATGCATTTGCAGCAAAAGCAGACAATTCTGAAAAACTTTCGCCAAAATCATTTGGTGATAAAACAAAAAAGAAAATGCCAAAAGAATCACCAAAATCCCATAAAATTGGGTTTGATACAGTAAAACCAGAACAAGCAAAATCTTTCAAGAAACTAATTGCTGCCAATAATGCGACACAATCATTCAAAAATATCTACAAAATAGGATAGTTCTTTTTTCTATCCCTTTTTTTGTTGTTGAAATGATCGTAAATATAGTTCATCAAAATACTTCATCATCAATAATCTGTTTCAATATTAATCCTAATGATAGTATTGAGGTTGGAAAACTCTGGACATGAATTTCATGCATAGTTCATTGAAATGTAGATGGTTATTGATTAATCTAATTTGAGGCTATTTTTGGTTCAAGTAACAAACATCCATTATGCTTAATTACTTGATTTCAATCGAATGATCTGTACATGAATCGGGTATGTAGAGAATGCGGTATAGTATTTAGGGATCGTTACAGTGAATATTGTTCTACTGAATGT
>NZ_JBSWSP010000001.1:0-76818 GCF_054095825.1 Candidatus Nitrosopumilus sp. bin_68KS | reverse complement strand
AAACTGTCTCGTGGGCTCGGAGATGTGTATAAGAGACAGGGCCTAATTTGTAATGATTTCCTCTTAATTATAACAAAATAAAGAAGAAAAACTCTAAAAGTTTTTTTATGCTATTGAGGGGTTTGTTTGAATCTCTTCAACCTTTGCTAATCCTTTTTCAGTAATTGAATAAGTATATGGTTTTGATTCGGTATTTCTTGCAACATAACCATCCTCAAATAATTTCTTCATTAATCTTGAAGTATGCTCTCTACTTCTCTTTAATGTGATTTGAATATCACGTGATGTCATAGCTTTGTTTGTGATTAGTTGTAATACATAATTAGTTGGGTTTACATGTTCAATATTTGGAATATCAGGCACGGAAATTTGTTTCTCTTGTTTAATTTCAGGAGTAAGAACCTGTCCAGTTGGTTTCTCCTCAACTTCATTTTTGGTTAATTTCTCTAAGAATTGTTTTAAATCTAAATTTGGATCTTCTGATTTTTGTTCAATTCCCTGTATTTCTAATGCATCTAGGCGTATTTTCATATCAATTAATTGTCTTTCATAGTATTCTAACCGCTCTGATTGTGATGCATCAAACATTTCATTTTTAGTTTTAACAAAGGGACGAATTTTGTAGTATAGATATAATCCCCCTAAACCAATAACAAATGCTAAAATCACACCTAAAATCACTTCAGGCTCAGGAATCTCTACTAACATCACAACTTTTACGCCTACATCGTGATTTATCGTGATTGAACAATATTATTTCACACTTTAGATTAACAAACTCACACACTTTATCACAAATAACTCAAATGAGTATGAATGACTATAATCACACATATCACATATTACATGCCTGTCGAATGAGCCTGTCTATCACAGTAATCACTTCATCTTCTCTTTCAGGAAATATATCACTCTCATTAATCACACTTATCTGTTCTGAGAGTTTTGATATCACGTCAATATCATCAGGTAAAAGTATGCCTAAACCTCGTAAAAGTATGATTGAATAGAATAACCCAATCAATTTGTCTCTAGATTGCCCAACTTGCCTATAATACGCACCTTTACTAATAGAAAAACTGGATTCAAGGAGATCTTTCTGATTTAAAATAATTTCAATTTGTCTCTCTGTAAACAGTGATTTTTTGATAATTTTACGTATAATATTGTTAAAATTAGATCCTTCCAACTCTGTCATAGCTATACAAAACTGTATACCACATTCCAATTAAACTTTAAAGAGTCATCTACAAATCCATTTTATGACTGAAAATAAAGTTGAAGACTTTCTAAAATTAGAATTAAAAAAGAAAAATGCATTGTTGTTTGTTTTAATTGATTCAGAAGTATCTAATTTACAGGCATCATCTAAACTTGCAAAAGATGTTGAAAAGATAGGCGCATCAGCAATTCTAGTAGGCGGTTCATCAGCTACTGATCAAATTGAGATGGCTCAAGTTGTTAAAGGAATCAAACAAGGAATTAAAATCCCAATTATCTTATTTCCTGGTAATGTTACTGGTGTTGTTCCTGATGCAGATGCAATCCTATTTAGCTCCTTAATGAACTCAGAAAATCCTTATTTTATTACTCAAGCACAAGCTTTGGGGGCTCCAAGTGTTCTTAAATTTGGTTTAGAACCTCTACCAACTGCATATTTAGTAATAGGCGAAGGAACATCTGCCTGGTTTGTAGGTTCTGCTAGAGGAATTCCCTTTGATAAACCAAAGATTGCAGCAGCATATGCCTTAGCTGCTCAATTCCTTGGTATGAGATTTGTATACTTAGAAGCTGGTTCTGGGGCAAAATCCAACGTTACTCCTGAAATGGTTAAAACAGTAAGACATGCATTTAATGGATTTTTAATTGTTGGAGGTGGTATCAAAGATGTTAAAACCGCAGAAAGTTTGGTTAAAGCAGGAGCAGATGCATTAGTGATAGGAACATTCCTTGAAAAAGGAGGAAGTATTTCAAAACTAGAAGAAATAGCAAAAGCAATTCAAAGAAGCAAGTAATAGAACACATACCATGTCTGAAAACGACGCAATATCTCGTATTAGCGGAATTAATATGCCAAATTATTATCTTGATTATTACACAAATCTTTCAACTGACACATATTCAATTTTTCAACATGCTGCAAAGGCAAAATCTAGCTTGGTAGATTCTTCAGGAATAATAGAGCCAAAAATTGCATTTGATCTGGCTGATCGAGTTGCAAAGATGCACGAAATTGATATTGCAGATCCTTTAAGAGAACTTCTAAAAATTAATGGAAAAGAACTATCTGCATTAATACTTTCAAAAGAAATCGCTTTGGGAAAGTATTCTCTACCAGATGCAACTTTAGAAGAAAAACTTGATCTAGCAGTGCGTGTAGGTCTTGCAATTGTTACTGAAGGAGTTACCATTGCACCATTACAAGGAATCAGTGAGGTAAAAATTAAGAAAAATAAAGATGGTACTGATTATCTTTCAGTTTCAATAGCAGGCCCAATGCGTTCAGCAGGAGGAACAGAATCTGCTGTAACAATGTTGATTGCAGACCATGTTAGAAAAACTGCTGGATTATCAAAATATCAAGCCAATTCATTTGATGATGAAACAGGTAGATTTGTTGAAGAATTGCGAATCTATGAAAGAGAAGCTAGTAGTTTCCAATTCCATATACTAGATGAAGATATTGAACATGTGATTTCTAACCTTCCTGTAGAATTAGATGGTGTAGATACAGACCCTTATGAAGTTGTAAATCACAAATCTATGACTCGAATCAAAACTGATAGAGTTAGAGGTGGAGCTTTACGAGTTTTAAACGATGGATTAATTGGAAGATCAAAAAAACTTCTAAAAAGAATTGAATTATACAATTTAGATGGTTGGGAATGGCTCAATGATCTAAAAGGAGCAGTTCAGACTGGCGATAATCAAGAGGATGCAGCTGCAAAGAGAATGCGAGAGGTAATTACTGGAAGATCAGTATTATCAATGCCTAACAAACTAGGCGGATTTCGATTAAGATATGGAAGAGCATGTAATACAGGGTTTGCAGCAGTTGGGATTCATCCTGTAATAGCTGAGATCCTTGATCATACAGTTGCTGTAGGAACACAAATCAAAATTGACATTCCTGGAAAAGGAGCCACAGTTGCTTTTGTTGATTCCATAGATACGCCAACTGTTCGTCTCAATAATGGGAATGTAGTAAAAATTAGAGATGTAAAACATGCATTAGAAATTAAAAATGAAATTGAAAAAATATTACATCTAGGAGATATACTGATTTCTTTTGGAGATTTTCTTGAAAATAATGCACAATTAATTCCATCTGGATATGTTGAAGAGTTCTGGATTGAAGAACTTAAACAAAAAATCCAAAATATTGAATCTGATTATCTAAAACAATTCTTAAACAAGATTCCTTCAGCTGATGAAGCAATAAAAATTTCACTTGATTTTAAATTTCCACTTCATCCTCATTATCTGTATTATTGGGATAAAATTTCCCCCGAAGATCTTTTGGTTCTCTTAAAACCAAATAATTTTAGTGAAACATTAATTGAATATCCAATAAAAATTAAAAAAATTCTTGAAAATCTTGGTACTCCTCATAAAATCAATAATGAAAAAATTATTTTAGAAAGTCAAGAAGCAAAAATATTCTTTAATTTATTATTTAGAGAAAAACCAATAATCAACGATTTATCAGTTCCTCAAATAATTTCAAAAACATCTGGAATTAAAATCAAAAATAAATTTTCTACGTCAGTTGGTGTTAGAATAGGAAGGCCCGAAAAAGCAGCTGCAAGGCAAATGAAACCTCCAACACATGTATTATTTCCAGTAAGTGATAAGGGAGGACCTACCAGAGATCTTCTAAAAGCATCTAGAAATGAACACTTTTTTGCAAATATCTTTAACAGAATTTGCAACAAATGCAATGAGCCTTCAATTGGAATAAAATGCTCAAACTGTGGTGTTAAAACAACAATTACTTATCGATGTACTAATTGCAGAGATACTCTCAATGAACCATTTTGTGAAAAATGTAAACGTAAAGCACCGGCACATTCTCACAAAGAATTTCCACTAAAAACAAGATTACTTTTAGCACAAGAAAAAATGGGACTTCGTGCAAAAGAACCATTCAAAGGCGTTAAGGAACTAATCAATCAGGATAAAATTGCAGAACCTCTAGAAAAGGGACTTACACGACAAAACTTTGGATTAACGACCTTCAAAGATGGAACTGTTAGATTTGACGCAACAAATTCTCCATTAACTCAATTCAAACCATCATGGATTGGAACATCTATTGAGAAACTAAAACAACTTGGGTATTTTCATGATGTAGATGGTAATCTCCTTGAAAACTCAGATCAAATCATTGAACTTCGAATGCAAGATGTGATAATTCCTTACGAAAGTGGAAAATATCTTGTTTCAACTTGTAAATACATTGATACACTTTTACAGAAATTTTACGGCACATCTGCATTTTATAATGTAAATAATTCAAAAGAACTAATCGGACATCTAATAATTGGTTTAGCACCTCACACTTCTGTTGGAATAGTAGGACGAATTATTGGATACACTGAAACCCATGTTTGTTTTGCAACTCCAAATTGGCATTCTGCAAAAAGAAGAGATGCGGACGGTGATGCTGATTCTATAATGCTTCTAATGGATAGTCTTCTTAATTTTTCAAGACAATTTCTATCTGATAGAATAGGTGGATTAATGGATGCTCCATTACTTGTTCAACCTCTAGTTTTACCCCATGAGTCTCAACCACAAGCACACAATCTTGAAGTTACAAAATTCCTTCCTTTAGAATTCTTTGAATCAACATTTAATGAAATTAAAGCATCAGATATTACATCTGTAGATATTATTAAATCACGACTTGAAACTGAAAGGCAATTTTATGATTATTTTTTTACTCATTCAACTTCATCACTTACTACATCAAAATCCCGAAGTGCATATTCCACACTTGGTTCAATGCTAGATAAATTTGATATGCAAGTTAAAAACGCTGACTTGATTGATGCAGTAAATACTTCAGAAATTGTTTCAAATGTAATTTCAACACATCTTGTACCAGACATTATGGGAAATCTTAGAGCATATGCAAGACAAAATTTTAGGTGTACTGCTTGCGGTAAATCCTATCGTCGAATGCCTTTGATTCAGACCTGTATTTGTGGCCATAAACTAATTGCTACTATTACTAGAGGATCTGTAGAAAAATATCTAAAACTTGCAAAAAGATTAGTTGAAAAATATGATGTAAGTGAATATCAACGAGGAAGAATACATGCACTTTCAGATGAAATTGAATTAGTATTTGGTAAAAACCAAGGAGATCAATCACTACTTACAGATTATTCTTAGATATTATCTGAGTTTAACGTATTCGTAAGCACCTAACTTGTTGTCAAAACAGAATTTTACTTTTTGAAAATTCTTTCTAAAAGATTTTACTTTTGTAAGAATTTTCTTCGGATCCTTTTTGTCAATGACAATATTTTTAATGAAAGATGCAATTTCTTCCATTTCGTTCTTTTTCATTCCAAGTCGAGTGATTTCAGAAACTCCTAATCTAATTCCACCTGGATGGAAATAATTTCTTCCAGCCTTGATATCACCTGGAATTAGTTGTCTATTTACAATGATGTTAGCTTTTTCTAAATCAGCTTCGACTTTACCACCATCAGAATAGTCCAAAACATTTACAGCAATTTGATGAGACATTGTAAATCCTTTACTTTCTCCCAAGACTCTGAATCCCATATCATTCAGAGCATCTGCTAAAGACTTTGCATTTTTAATTACCTCAGTTGCATAATCCTTTCCAAATTCTAAAGCTTCTGCAAAAGCAACTGCCTTTCCAGCCATATGATGAATGTGATGACTACTTGTAAGACCAGGAAATGTTGCTTTTTTAATTACTTCTTCATGTTCCTCCGAACCTAAAACAAGTCCTCCTTGAGGTCCAAACAAAGTCTTATGAGTACTCATTGTCATAGTATCTGCACCTTCACGCAAAGGATCTTGGAATTTACCACCTGCAATTAATCCTGCAACATGAGCTGCATCATAATTAATATGAATATCAAAACTCTTTAGAAAATCTGACAATTCTTTGACAGGGTGTGGAAACAAGAATAATGAACCACCAAACATTGCCATTTTTGGAAGACGATTAGCTTTTTCTAAATCCTTCACTTTTTGCTTAGTCTTATCAACATCAATTGCCATATCTTCGGCATCAAATGGATAGAATTCAATTTCTAATCCATGAACTAAACCTGCAGTTCCTGAATGCTCCTTTTTACCATGTGAGATATGTCCCCCAGCTGGAATAGAAGGTGCTAACATTACATCTCCAGGATTAGTAAAAGCAGAGTAAATTGCTAGATTTGCAACAACTCCTGATATTGGTCTTACATCAGCAAATTTTGCTTTAAATAATTTTTTAGCTAGTTTCATACATTCAAACTCAACATCATCTATGTAGACACAGCCTGCATAGACTCTATCACCAGGCCATCCTTCAGCATATCTATTTCCAAAATCAGAAATTATTGCTTCACGAACAGCAGGACTTGGAATATTTTCACTTGCAATCAATGGAATTGAATTTTCAAACCATTTATGATGCTCCTTTAATTTTGCGAAAATTTTATCATAAGATTGTCTATTCTGAGATTTTGCCATATTTTGCAACTTTATTTTCCCAATTTAAAAACACCGATAACAATCAATTTTTCTCTCATCTTGATCTGGAAGGTATAAAAGGGGAATCTTGAGTTTTTGCATCTATGGGTATGACAGCTACTTCAAAGGGAAATATGCCAGTAGTGTTGTTAAAAGAAGGCGGTTCAGAAACTAAAGGCCGAGAAGCACAAAAAAACAATATTGCTGCATGTAAAATTATTGCTGAGATTGTACATACCAGTCTAGGTCCTAGAGGAATGGATAAAATGTTAGTTGATTCCTTAGGTGATGTTACTATTACAAATGATGGTGCAACCATTCTTAAAGAAATTGATGTTCAACATCCAGCAGCAAAAATGCTTGTTGAGATTTCCAAAACCACAGACAATGAAGTTGGAGATGGTACAACATCAGCTGTTGTTTTAGCAGGTGCATTATTAGAACACGCAGAATCTCTAATTGATCAAGATGTTCATCCAACAATTATTGTTGATGGTTATAGAAAAGCTGCAAGGAAAGCTAAAGAATATCTTGAAAGTATTGCAGATAAAATCTCTGCAAGTGATAAATCAATTTTAACTAAAATTGCAAAAACATCAATGCAAACTAAACTTGTTAGAAAAGACGCTGATCAACTTGCAGAAATTATTGTAAAATCAGTGCTTGCAGTAGCAGAAAAGAACGGAGAAAATTATGATGTTGATATTGATGATATTAAAGTAGAAAAGAAAGCAGGCGGATCTGTAAAAGATTCTATGATAATCCAAGGTATTGTACTTGATAAAGAAGTAGTTCATGGAGGCATGCCAAGAAAAATAACTGATGCTAAAATTGCATTAATTAACACTGCATTAGAGATTAGTAAAACTGAAACTGATTCTAAAATTAACATTTCAAATCCTCAACAACTAAAATCATTTTTGGATGAAGAAAACCGAATGCTAAAGACAATGGTTGACAAAGTTATTGGCTCTGGAGCAAATGTAGTATTGTGTCAAAAAGGACTTGATGACATGGCTCAACATTATCTTGCAAAAGCAGGAATTATTGCAGTAAGAAGAATCAAAGAAAGTGATCTTACAAAACTTGCAAAAGCAACAGGAGCAAGAATAGTTACAAACCTTGATGATCTCTTTGAAAAAGATCTTGGCAGTGCAGAAATTGTTGAAGAAAGAAAAATTGAAGAAGACAAATGGGTATTCATAGAGGGATGTAAACATCCAAAATCTGTAACTTTACTTCTTCGTGGAGGCTCGCAAAGAGTAGTAGATGAAGTTGAACGTTCTGTTCATGATGCTCTTATGGTTGTAAAAGACGTAATCCTAAAACCTGAAATCGTAGCAGGAGGAGGAGCTCCTGAAACATTTGCTGCAACAAAACTTCGAAGTTGGGCAAAATCACTTGAAGGAAGAGAACAATTAGCTGCAGAAAAATTTGCTGATGCTTTAGAATCTATCCCATTAGCTCTTTCAGAAAATGCTGGAATGGATCCAATTGATACACTTACACTACTTCGCTCAAAACAACAGAAAGGTGAGAAATGGACTGGAATTGATGTAATGAAAGGAAAAGTAGGTAATATGAAATCAAGCGATATTATTGAACCACTAGCAGTAAAACTTCAGATTGTATCCGCAGCTGCCGAAGCTGCATGTATGATTCTTAGAATTGATGATGTGATTGCCACCCAAAAATCTGCAGGAGGTCCTACTGGCGGAGAAGGTGGAATGCCACCTGGTATGGGTGGAATGCCTGACATGGGCGGAATGATGTAAATTATTTTTAAAAATTTTTCAAAAGTTTATTTGATTACCATATTTACAAAAACCATTGAACAAAACATCATCAAAAGTACTTGCAGGATTTAAGTACATTTACCTTGTAGCCTTTTTTGCACTACTTGCAGGATTTTTCCATCCATTAATTACTAACACAAGTTTTGATAGTGTAATTATTGGAGTTTTGATATTGTTCGTAGGTCTTGCAGGTGGAGTTTTATTGTATAAAGCTGCCACTTCTGAAAAGAAACGAGAAATATTTCTTGGAGGAGGATTTACCTTGATGGCAATTTCATTATACTATATTATTGCACTAACTGGAAGAATCTAAACATCAAAGTATAGATAAAATTCATGCGGATGGGGTCTAATTGCTATTTCACGCTGGTCACGTCTTTCCAATTCTATGATTTTATCAACTACATCGTTTGTAAAAATTGTAGTGAGGAATTTTCTGTCACTTTCTAACTCATCAAGTGCCTCACCAAGACTTTTTGGAAGAACACCTATTCCTCTTCTAGCTCTATCTGATTTAGTCATCTTGAAAATATCATCACGTACCTCATCTCCTGGTTCCATTTTCTTTTTTATTCCATCCATTCCGGCTGCAGTAACAGCAGCAAATACAAGATATGGATTTGATGATGGATCAGGGGCTCTGAACTCTAGTCTTTTTAGATTTGCATAATTCTTTCCTTTGAGATGTTTTGGAACTCTTACAATAGCAGAACGGTTTCCTGAACTCCATGCAATATATGCTGGAGCCTCATAACCTGGAACTAATCTGTGGTATGAGTTAGTAGTAGGATTGCCAATTGCAGATAATGCTTTTGAATGATTAAGGATTCCACCACAAAAATATCTCCCAAGCTGACTCAATTCAATCTCATCATCTAGATCAAAGAATGCATTTTCTTTTCCTTTCCATAAACTAACGTTAACATGCATCCCAGATCCTGAATCCATTGCAATTGGTTTTGGCATCATTGTTGCAACTTTTCCATATTTCTGTGCAACATTTCTAATTACATATTTGTATGATTGGGCAGCATCTGCAGCATTTGTCATGTAATCATATTTTATATCAATTTCACACTGTCCAGCAGTTGCAACTTCATGATGATGGTTATCACATAAGATCCCAAAATTATTTTTCAAAATATTTACACACTCATTTCTATACGGTGTAAGAGTGTCTGATGGTGTACTAGGATAATATCCTTCTTGCAATCCCATTGGATATCCATCTCCTGATTGACTCCATGGAGCTTCTTTTGATTCAATTGAATAGGATTGACCTTTGTATGGCGTTAGAACATCCCAATGAACTTTATCAAAAACAAAAAATTCTACTTCTGGACCCCATGTACTAAAATCAAAACCTTGAGTTCTGATATATTCTTCAGCTTTTTGAGAAATTCCCCTTGGATCTCGTGACAATCGTCCTCTATCTTCTCCCCAGTAAATATCACAAAGAAGTCTAGCAGTTTTATTTTCAGTCATCCAAGGAATTATTGCAAATGTATTTGGATCTGGCTTTAACAGTAGATCTGAATCATTAATGTTAGCAAAACCAACTATGGATGAACCATCTAATTTTGGTAATCCATCTCTCATCTGTTCAGGCGTAAAAGTATCAGCTGAAATTGTAGTATGATGAAAATGACCTGTTAAGCCAGTAAATTGTAAATCGATAAATTGGATACCTTCATGTTGAATTCTGGAGAAAACTTCATCGGGAGAATATGTTACTTGTATTGCTTTACCATGACTTACTTTATAGGGCAATTTTTTACTTCAATCAAACACAAATACATCCAGCATTTAAGGATTAGGTAAGAAATGTCTGAAACAAATCAAATAGATATCAATTCGTTACATCATACTGTTTTACGAGAAATTGAAAATGATTCTCTTTTAGAAATTAATCCAAATTTTTATAGAGATCTTGCTAATTTTATAGGAAATTTACGAAAACAAGAATTTGATGGTGTAGAAAGTAAAATTAAAGACACAATGATAGAGATGGCAACTGAACTATCATCATTATTAATAAATTTAAGATTAGACAAAATTTTGAAATCTTCTGAAATCGAAATTGGATTTCTTTTAGATGAAGAAAAATTCATTTTAGATTCAAAAGAAGAAGAAAAAGAAAGAATTGAATTGATTATTTCAGCAACAATTCACGGAAAATCAAAATTTCTTGAATCATTAGCTCAAAACCACAAGACAAAAAAAATTGTCATTAGATTTCTTAATGAAGTAGATGAAATAGTTGGAGCAGATCTTGAAAAATATGGTCCTTTCAAACCAGAAGATATAGCAACTATTCCCTATGAGAATGCCCAAGCCTTAATTTCCAAAAACATTGCTACCAAAGTACGTTGGGAAGATTAGATAGAAATTATACCTATTTCTTTTGATATTAAATGTCTCATACAGGTGTCGATGTTATTGATTTTTTGTTTTATACAATTTATCCTGTAATTGGAATTTTTACAGTAGAGGCCATTAGTAGATTAATCAAAGCTCCAAAATGGGTAAAATTGTGGGTTCAAGCAATTGTGTCAATTGGATTTGGTGTATATTATTGGTTTATTTTACCAGCGCCACAGAATTTTCCGTTAACTGCAATGGTGATGTTTGCACTTGCTATTGCACTTATTTATCAAGGAAGACGTGCAAAAATATCTCCTGATAAAAGTCCATATTGATTTTAAAATCGTCCAAAAATCCGTTTGAAAATATTTGGTTTATTTGGACCTCCATCTCGAATTACTTTTTTCTCCCCAAATCTTCTTGCTCTAATCTGACTGAGTTTTACACATCTATGCTCTTCAGGAAGTCTATGTTCTGAACAAAAAGGATCTTTACAATAATTGCATTGAAAAGGTAAATCTGTCAAATCACCACAATAAGCGCAATTTTCAGATTTCATAAATTTATTACATCTATTCTTTTAATAAAGGTGCCACAACTTTGCGTTTTGTTAATGTCTAAACATTTTTACAATGATAATCTGTTTAGAAGATTTAGATGATTAAAGATAAAGTTGCAATTATTACTGGTGCAAGTAGTGGTATTGGTTTTGCTACTGCATTAACGCTATCAAAAGCAGGCGCTAAAGTTGCTATAGGAGCTAGAAGAGTTGACAGATTAGAAGAACTTGCAAAAAAAATTTCTGCTAATGGTGGAGAAGTATTTTTCCAAAAATTAGATGTAACTCAAAAAACTGAATGTGACAATTTTGCTAATGCAGTTTTAGACAAATGGGGTTCTATTGATATTCTTGTAAATAATGCAGGTTTGATGCCTTTGAGCTTTTTCAAAAGTCTAAAGGTAGATGAATGGGATAGAATGATTGATGTAAATATTAAAGGAGTATTGTATTCAACTGCTGCAGTAATTTCTCATATGAAAGACAAAAAATCTGGTCATATTGTAAATCTCTCTTCAGTAGCTGGAAGAATTGTTTTTCCAGCAGGTAGTGTTTATTGTGCAACAAAGCATGCAGTTGCTGCATTTAGTGAGGGATTAAGACAAGAATTTAGTGTACGATCTAAAATTAGAGTTACAAGTATCGAACCTGGAGTTGTAGCAACAGAACTCAATGATACAATTACTGATGAATCATTAAAAGGATTTATTGAAAATGCAAAGAAGATGGAAGCATTACAAGCAGAAGATATTGCAAATGCAATTTTGTATGCAGTAGAATCTCCACCTCATGTGAATGTAAATGAAATTTTGATAAGACCTACAACACAAGAACGTTAAGTTGACTGATATCCCACATGTTGTTATTTTAGGGGGAGGTTTTGGTGGACTATCAGCTGGAAATGAATTAAGAAACTTTCTATCTTCATCCCAAGTAAAAATTACTGTAATTGATAAAAAAGATTGGTTTATGGTAGGATTTGCAAAATTATGGATTATTAATGGAACACGAACTTTTGAAAATTCTATTGGCTCATTAAATAAATTATCTAAAAAAGACATCAATTTCATTAAAGATGAAATTGTAAAAATCGATCTAGAAAATAAAAATGTAAAAACTATTTCACATAATATACAATATGATTATCTAATAATTTCTATGGGTGCTGTATTGGCTCCAGAAAAAATTCCTGGATTAGTTGAAAATGGATTAAATCTATATGATCATAATGATCTTTCAGAAATTCATAACAAACTACAAAATATAGAATCTGGAAATATTGCAATTTCAATTATGGGAATGCCGTACAAATGTCCCCCTGCCCCATTTGAGGCCAGTTTACTAATCGATTCTATGCTTAGAAAACGTGGAATACGTGATTCTGTAGAAATTAATTTTTACAGCCCTGCTCCTATAACTTTGCCTGCAGCTGGTCCCGAAGTAAGTAAACAAATTCTTGAACTTGTGAATTCTGAAAAAATAATTTTCCATAATTCAAGCAAAATAAAATCGGTTGAATCAAAAAAATTAATTTTTGAAAATAGTCATGCTGATTTTGATTTACTTTTAGCCATTCCCCCACACATAGCTCCAAAAATCATATATGATTCTGGATTAGCTATAGAACCTGGATTTATTCCAATAGATAGAGATTGTAAAACATCTTTTGAAAATGTTTTTGCAATTGGTGATGTTACTAGTTTAACGGTTGCAGAAACAATGGCGGTACCAAAAGCAGGTGTTTTTGCAGAGGGAGAAGGTATTACAGTTGCAAAAAATATTATTTCAAAAATTCAATCAGAAAAAGAATCTGCACTTTTTGATGGAAAGGGTGGTTGTTTTATTGAATCTGGTAGAGGTACTGCATCAGTTATCGAAGTGGATATGTTTTCAAATTCAAAACCTTCTACAAATCTTACAGAATCAACCACAGAAAATCTTTCTAAGAAGGTAGAATTTGAAAAAGAAAGATTAGAAAAGTGGTTATAATTTATCTTTACTATCTTTAGTTTTAGATAGATGCTCTAAGATAGCTTTAACTTCAATACCTAAATTCTGGGTATTGTTAGATAGATTCAGTTTTTCTGGAATATTATTCTTAAAATCCTCATCTTCTAATTCAATACTTCTTTTTTGAATACAATCTAGATGATCTTGATCAGTCGCTGAAATTTTGTGGCAAATATTGCAAATCTTCATAATTTACTTTATCAATACCACGATTTAATAATTTCATTTTGTGCCTCTGAGACAAGGGATTGTAGTCTAGCTTGGTATGATACTAGTCTGGGGGACTAGTGGTCGCAGGTTCAAATCCTGCCAATCCCATTATAATTTTAGAACTCTTAGTAATTCGTCAAAACTCTTTCGTGTTTTCTCTTGTTTGTATTTTTTTAACACTTCAATAATTTTTTCTTTGGAAGAATTTTTGTATATTTTTTGAGCTTTTTTTGCAATTCCAGAACCGATAAAAAATGCTTGAGTAATAGATGTTACATTTGATGGTCTTCTTTTAGTACTAGAGCTTTCAAAATCGATTAAAGTTGATTTTGTTTTTCCTACTATAACATGTTTAGAAATATTGCTTAATTCACCATGATCAAAACCTATTTGATCTAATCTATAACAATCCTCTAAAATTTTTTTGATTGTTAATTTTAATTTTTTTGCACTTCCAACTCCTTTTAACAGATCAACCCACTCACTAATTTTAATACCATCTAAATATTCCATAACTAAAAAATTTTTACTTGCAACTATCATCTTTGGACCTACATTTACAGAGTTTACTAATTTCAGTAATACTGATTCTTTTTTCATTTCTTTTCTTTGTGAATCAGTTCTTCTAATTTTTAATGCTACTAGTTTGTTATTTTTTTTTGCAAGAACTACAACTCCAACATATCCTTTTCCTAAAATTGATAGATTACCAATTGTTGTAGGACCTGAAAATGAAATTGATTTTATTTTCAATTTTTCTAATTCAGAAATTCTTGATTTGATTTGTCTACTAGTAGCTTTTGGGTATCCAATAATGTTTGAGTATGGCTCAACAGATAATCTATTAATTGAAATAAATGAGTGTACCATCAGTTGAAATCAACTCATTTGCAACCTCTTTAATTGATTTACTAAAATTTTTCTTTCCTATTGAAATCTTGTAACCTTGTTTGAAATCACTTTGAAGTCCTCTTGGTATGCCTGTTTGAAGATTCTTTTTCAAAAATTCTGACATAAACTTGACTGCATCTACATGCTTTCTTTTTTCAACTGAAATTATTTTTCCATTATTTCCAATCCACATTAATTCGGTATTTTTTAGATTTTTAGAAATAAAACTCTTGGAACTATCTTCTCTAAAAAAATCAGGTCCATTCTTTGAATAAATTTGATTAATCTTTGCTGATTCTAGGAAGAAAAACAACCAAACATCCTTTTTTTGATCCGTATACGGTTTACTTCTTAACACATGAAATCCTCCCAATTCTAATTGAGTTGACAAGGATGATGTAGCTCTTTTAATCTGTCCCCATATAATGTCTGGACTTCTAATTTTAAAATTAAATTTTATTACCAACAAATTTTCCCAATATTTTTTTGAAATTTTCAATTGTTTTTTCTTAAAGAAATCCAAAGTACTTTTATTTTTAAAAGCTCTACAAATTAAAATAAATTTTCCAAGATTTTCATTTGATATTGCAGCAGCTAAGTTTCTATTATTATCAATTGGATCAATTATGGCAATTGATGTTTCAAATTTTTTTGATGTTTTTCCAATTACCTGATATTCTTTAATTTCTGATATTGAATTGATAATGTTTTCAAAACTTCCAAAATGTAATACTAAAACTTCTGATACATATCCACTAAACCCTTGCTTTGCAATTTCTGCACCATAAATCCCATTTGATTTTAGAAAAGTCTTAAGAACTCTAACATTGTTTTTCATTTTTGGCGTTAATGATTTCTGCATAAATTTAGTATGAAATGTAGATCTATCAGCTGCACTTTTCCATTCTCCAATTTTTACATCATAAAATGGCACTACATTGATCTTAGTGTTTTTTATTTTAGCCTCAACATATGGGTGCTCAGAATATCTTACATATGGGGAATATTTTTTTAATGATTCAAAACCTATCTTTTTTGAAATTTTTTCAAATTTATCTTCTTTTGTAGATTTTTTGAATCTTATGAAAATATCTATATCTGCATCTTTTGCTAACCAAGTACCTTTTGCATATGAGCCACCAAATTCCAATCCTATGACTTCTGGATATTTTCCAATTTCTTTTTCTACTAATTTGAATGCTAAATCTGCAATATCATTTTTTGATTTTTCAATTGTTTTTGATGGAATAACATATCTTGATACTGTACTAATAATTTGTTTCATTTTCTTAATTTGATCTCCTCTAAATCAGAATAAATCGGTCCAGTAGAAGTAAGTTCACTTTTTTTCAATTTGAAACTAATAATCTCTTGAATCCCAAAATCTTCCATTTTTTGTTCATCCAATTCTTTTGTTATATCTCCTACCTTCTTTTTAATCCTAAATATCGTAATGTGAGATTTGAATGGTTTATCAGGAGAAAATCCTAATGGTTCTAATACATTTTCAACTTTTTTTGCCAGTTGAATTAACGTATTACCACCATTTTCATCAGTTCCAATCCAAACGACTCTTGGAAATTTAGGCTTAGGGAATGCACCAACTCCTTTTAGATTAATTGTAAAACTTGAAAATTCAATGGTATTAAGAGCTTCAATGACTTTCTTAGAAATCTCATCTGTTATTTCTCCCAAAAACTGTATTGTGAAATGTAAATTTTCTAAACTAACTGGTTTTGCGTCGATATCAATTTTATTTTGAATTTGTTTAATCAAATCTAGTACATTATTATTTGAAATTTCTACTGCAACAAAAGTTCGCATCACAACATTCTTTGGTGTATCTTTATAATAATTTCCGGTAACTTCATAGACGAGTCTTTTTTTTGTTATATATTGACAAAACTAATTGTATGCCTAACAGGCATGCCTGGTGCTGGAAAATCTACCATCGCTGAAGGTTTAGAATCAAAAGGATACAAAATTATCAATATGGGAAATGCTGTTAGGGAAGAAGCAAAAAAAAGAAATTTAGAATTGACAAGATCAAATCTAGGAAAATTAATGCTTGAACTTAGAGAACAAAATGGTCCAGGCGCTATAGCAGAATTAGTTAAACCACAAATTGAATCTTCGTCAGCTAAAGTGATATTATTAGATGGAGTAAGATCAAATGATGAAATTAAAGTTCTAAGAAAATATGGCACTGTAAAATTATTAGCAATTCATGCTTCAACAGATAAAAGATTTGATTTTTTACAAAAAAGAGGAAGATCCGATGATCCACAAACAAAGGAACACTTTGAAGAAAGAGATAATCGTGAATTAGGAGTTGGAATTAGCAATTCTATTGCATTATCTGATTATGCAATCTCAAATATTGGCTTAACAAAAGATGAATTAATCAAAAATGCTTATGAAATTATACAAAGTTGGGCAGAATGAAAATTCCAAATATCAATTGTATACTTCAAATGACATGTGCATTACATCCTTCTGAAGATCCTGAAAAAGTAATACAATCTATCTCAAATATTTTTCCATATTCAACAATAAAATCTGAAGATTTTTCAATTACAGCACAATCAAAAGAATTAAGATCATTTGAAAAAATTTATGAAACAATTCATTCAAAAAAATCTCAAAACATCTATCGACGCTACCTTGAAAAAAATTTAGATAATGATACTACTTGGTTTTATCTTAACAAACAGGCAGCATTTGTAGAAGAAATAGCAATTTGTGAAGAAGCAGAAGAATCCCCCTTAGGACCAATTAAAGTAATTCTCTCTTCATCAAATATTGATGGAATTATTGATTGGATTGTTTTAGGAAATTAGGAAAACTTAGTAAAGAAAATTCACTCTTTTTTGACTATTTTTTTTAGTATGAATCTAAAATGATTTTTTTTAAATTATAATCAAATGTTCATAAAATTAGGTATAATTGCTGGTATTTTGATCTTAGGAGGCATGATATTCTCTACTGAGATAGATACTCTATTTCCTTCAACTTCTGCAAGCGTGATTGATTCTTTAAAAACTGACGTAGCAGATATTGGTTCCAAAGCTTCAGATTCAGTAGAAGAAAGAATCGATGGATCTATTGATAATATTATAGATAAAACTGGTAATACTATCTCTAATGAAATAACTCAAACTGGCAAAAAAATTTCCAACGAAATTTCTGATGTAACAGAATCATCACAAAAAGTTATTTCTGAAGGAATTTCTAATTTTAATCCTATTGAATCTGTTAAGAATATCTTTGAAACAAATTCAACATCACAAAATTCAAAATCAATTGGTTCATCTTCTGTTTCATCACCATCTCCTACTCCATCTACAACTCAAACTAATCCAATTACATATGAAACACTTTCTTTATCCACCAAACAACAATCTGATGATAATATTGTTCTTCAATATTCAGACACAAGTGGAAAAACAAATAGTGTTAATGTTGTAATTAGAACTACAGATAAAGAAATTTTTTCTGGAACATATTTTACTTCAATGTTTGAAACTACTGTGAATGATGCAACTGGAATTCCTTATTATGTAGATATGATAATTGATCATCAAGACTATGGTACAGTAGCTTCATCAGTATTCAATCCTGGGGATTCTTCTGATTCAAACATAAATGGTATCTTTTCACAAAAATAATTTAATTTTATTTAAACAATGATACTAATTCAGGTAATGAATTTGCACCTGTATTTTTTATTGCTAAATCCATCTCAGATGACATTTCTGTATTTTCTGGATTAATTTCAATTAATATTGCATTACTTTGTTTGGCATACATAGGCAATGTATTTGCAGGTGACACAACTAAAGATGTTCCAACAATTACCATTAAATCACATTGACTTGCAAGTATCATAGCTTTTTGCCAAACATTTTGAGGTAAAGATTCTCCAAACCATACAACATCTGGTCGTAGAATATTCCCACATTTACAAATAGGTGGAATTACTAAAAACTCTGATATTATTTCTTCATTATAATTACAAACTGAACATTTGATTTTAATGATACTTCCATGCAGCTCTAATACATCAGTACTACCTGCTTTTTGATGAAGCCCGTCAATATTTTGAGTTAAAACTGATACTTGAGCATACTTTTCCAGTTCAGCAATGGCTTTATGACCTGGATTTGGTTTGGCTGCAAAAATATTTACTCTCCTTTCATTATACCACGTCCAAACTAATTTCGGATTATCATAGAAAGCATCAATTGTAGCTAATTTCATAGCATCATAATTTCTCCATAATCCATCTTTTCCTCTAAATGTTGGAATTCCACTTTCTTGAGAAACTCCGGCTCCTGTTACAACTACAATTTTTTTAATATTTTGAACTTGGTTTTTGATTATTTCAAACATTTTATTTTATTTCTATTTCTAAAAGATCTCTTGCAGTTATTACTGAATCATGAATTTTTACAGCTTCTTCAAAATGTCCAACTTCATCTTTATATCTTGCTGAAAAATGTGTTAAAACTAAATTTTTTACTTTTGCATTTTTAGCAATTGTTGCAGCTTGTTTTGCAGTAGAATGACATGTTTCTTGTGCTCTTTGTTTTTCTTCATCTAAAAATGTAGAATCAAATACGAGATAATCACAATCTTCAAAAAATTTTTCTAATTCTTTAGTAGGCATTGTATCTCCTGAAATACCAATCTTTTTTCCAGGCCTTTTTTCTCCTAATACCTGAGATGGTTCTATTGTTTTCCCATTAATTTCTATTTTACTTCCATTTTGTAATTTATGCCACAATTCTCCTTCTGGTATTCCTAATTTTTTTGCCTCATCAATATTAAATCTTCCAGGCTTGTCTTTTTCTACAAACAAATATGAAAATGCAATTACTGAATGATTTGCTTTACAAACATACATTGAAAATTTTTTATCTTCATAGATTTTTCCTTCTTTAACTATGTTAATTAAAACAGGAAATGTTAATCCAAAATTTAATACTTTGATGTTAGCAGCTATAAATTCCTCTATCCCGTTTGGGCCAAAAATTTCTAAAGTTTCTGTTCTATTTTGCATAGACATTGTTTGTAATAATCCCAAAATCCCTACACAATGATCTCCATGTAGATGTGTTACAAACAACTTCATTTTTTTATTCCATCCTAGACCTGATTTCATATATGATATTTGAGCTGCTTCTCCTGCATCAAACATTAGAATTTCACCATCTCTTTCTAAACAAATACATGATAATCCTCTCCTTTCAGTGGGCTGTGCAGCTGAAGTTCCTAAAAATACCAGTTTCATTTTATCAAAATTGTCCTTGTCAAGCTTTTATGCCTATAGATTTCATATTTTTTGAGTCCTTTCAATCTCAATTTACCATCTAATTCTTTTTTGTACATAATTGCAATTCTTTTGCGCTTAGGTAGAATCGAGAAAAATCTCTTTAGGATTTCTTCTGGTTTTTCTGATGTCTTTGATGATCTTCCATATGGCAAATCAGTAACAATTCCATCAAAATCTTGAGAGATTTTGGTTAATTCTTGAAAATCTGAGTTGAAAACTTTGGATTTATACCTGTTTTCTTTGAGATTTTCTTTTGAAATTGTGCACATTTTTTCATCAAAATCAAATCCAATTGCATGGATTTCCATAGATTCAGATTCCAAGAGGGTTGTACCTGTACCACAAAATGGATCACAAATAGTTTCACCCTCTTTCATTCCTATAAGATTAATCATAACTCTTGTCAATTTCCAATCTAATTCATGAGGATATTTAGTAATCTTTTTTGGTCTATAATTCTCTTTGACTTTTTTTGAAAACCCAAAAAAGTTTTCTTCATCAGTAAAAATTAGATATACAGTAATGTCTGGATCTTCTAATTTTACTTTTGCATGAGAGAATTTTGATATCATATCACCCATTGAACTTTCTAATTCTGATATATTGAATTGATTTGATGATAAATTTATTATTCTACACACAAAAGTTTTAGCATTTTTTAATACTCCTATGTTTTCTTCATCTAAAAATAACCCTGACATCTTTCTTAAAATCTGACCAGAAATTTTTACAAATGTTGCACGTTTTGTAATTTTCTCCCAATTTGTTTTTGATTGAATTATTACTAAATTGGAAATAATTTTAACCTTAGAAAATCTATCATACATTTTTGATAATGAAATTATTTCATCAGTTGCAAGTTCTAGATAATCTTTAGATAAAATAAAAAAACTTTCTGGCATTATACTATTGCCTTTGCAATTGTACTTGAAACATCTACTATTGATGTTTTACCTGGTATTGTATTTGCACTAACAATTTTTGTTACTCCTGCTTTCTTAATTTTCTTTTCTGCATCATTCATTAAAAGGGCATGTGTGCATGCAACATATACTCTACTACATTTTTGTTTTTTAAGAAATTGTGTAGCTTTAACAATACTGCCACCAGTACTAATCATATCATCTACTAAAATCAGATCTCTCCCACCAACGTCTACGTTCTTTGTTTGAATCTGCACTTTACCTGTTTTTCTATCTCTCTTCTTTTCTAAAGCAATATACTCTGTTCCAAATTTACTTGCAAATTCTTGTGCTCTTTCTTTTCCTCCTTGATCAGGTGATATAATTAATGGATTTTTTAGCCTCAATTTCTTAAAATATTGAACAAGATCTGGAATTGCAGTTACATTTTTTGTCCTAATTGTAAAGTGGTTAAATCCTGTTAAACTATGAATATCTACAGCAATAACTTTTGATGCACCTGCACCTTTGAATAATTTTCCAAGAACTTTCATTGTTACAATTTCTCCAGGTAAAAACTCTCTATCTTGTCTTGCATATCCCATGTATGGAATTACAGCAATTACCTGTGTTGAAATTTCTTTAGCTTTTGATATTAATGATAATGCTTGTATCAAATTAGTATCAACTGGTGGATAAATTGATTGTACAACAACTGATTTTTTCTTGGATACTTTACCATTAAGCGTAATTTTACTTTCTCCATCAGCAAAAATTCTAATTTCTGATTTTACTAGATTTGCTTTTATTTTCTTAGATAGTCTTCTTGCTAAATCTTCAGATGATTTCCCTGAGATTACTGATAAACTACTCAACAAAGAATTGTGATTTGATGGGATTCTTAAGTTTTGAGAAGATCAATCCTCTCCACTACCACGACCAATATCCCCTATTCCAAATTCATCCATTACCTCATTTCTTTGAGTATCAAATTTCCCAATTTCTTCTTGTTCACGTTTTTCATCTCCTTGATACACAGTTCTAATGGGCCATGGGATTCTAATATCGTATTTTTTAAATTCCTCATACATAATCATCCTCATTTCAGTTTTAGCTTTGAATTGTGAACCATAATCTCTAACATAAAGCCACATTGTAAAATCTAGTGAGGAATCATTGAATTTGTTAAATCTCACTACTGGTTGATTAATATCTACATGAATATCTTTGTCACAACCACAACTTGGTTTGTTTTCTTCCAAGAATGGACATCTGAGTTGAGTTACAAGATGTCTTCCTTTATTGTCAACTGATTCTTTCATCACTCTTTTTCCAACTTTAACTAGGATAGCAGCAACTTGTTTGGGATCATTAAGATATGAAACACCCACATCCACAATTGCTGGAACCATTTTGATTTCTTTTGAGAAATTTATAATTTGAGCATTAACTAATTGTCTTGTTGGAATTACAGCAAATGATTCATTTAATGCATCTCTGATATAGGTAACTCTAGGCGTAATTTTATGTACATATCCGTTATACCCAGTATCCAATTTCACACGTTCTCCTTCAGCAAATATTTTTTCTTTTCTAATCAAAATATATGCAAAATAATTTTGCATAGTTTCTTGTAATGCTAAACCCACTCCTATAGCTAAACCACCAGTTGCAGTAGCTAAAACAAATAGATCTACGCCCCACCAATTTATCACTCCTACAATTACTGCAACAAAAATTCCCAAAGGTAAAATTTGACTAATGGATTTTGGAAGATTTTTTCTTTTTCGTGTTGCATAACCTGGAGGTCTACCGCCAGCAACTATTGGCTCATATGATTCTAATCTTTTTTCTTCCCTCCATGTATCAATAGGATAGATCTCTTCATCTTCTTGACCCGGTCTAAGTTTTTTCCCTGATTGATTATCGCCACTTACACATTTTTCATAATAATTAAGATATTTTTCTCTCTCTGATTTTTTCCAAACTTCAAATGGATTTTTTACTAATTGCTCATAACTACCAATTGGTAATCCTTTTGTTGTTCTAAATTCCTCTAAGAATTTTCTTCCTTCATTTGTTTTAAGATTTTGTACAAAATCTTCTTCAGATATATCTTCTGGTGTGTTCTTAGGAGGAACCCATTTGTAGCATTTATGAAATAAATCCTCTTTGTCATCTAGAAACCCTCTCATATCTTTCCAAGCTTCAAAATCTTCCTTTTCCAAATAGGATTTTTCTCGCTTAGAAATAATTATTGGAATCAAATGCGCAATTGAATATCCAATTACTAGAATGTTAATCGTGTTTAAAATTTTAGCAAATTTATTTGCAGCTGACAGATTATCAGCATTTTCTACCGAATTAAAATTTTCGTTCGAATCTAAAAATATCTTGTCATCAAACAAGTCAAAAGATTGAATGTATGCATTCATACTTGTAATTAAAATAATGGCAAAAAATGGTAAAACACCAACTCTTACAAATCTTGAAAGATGTGGTCTAACATAAGAAATTTTTTGAGATGAAACTTTTTTTGAAAATAATCTATAGACTAAGGAAATTCCAACAATTCCAATAATTAATACAATAAACGCTACCTGAAGAGATTCAGATGAGGCTAGAAGCTGAGATATGCTTTGAAACTGGTCTACTTGACCTGATACAGCTTCGATTATTTCTTCAGCCATTTAGATATCTATTTTTCTCCTTTTTTCTATCATACATAGGTTAACCTAACCCCATTCTTGTTAGAATTTTTAATACAAGTATTATAAATTTAAAATTTTTAGGCATAAAAAACGTGTAACCTTTAACAATGGTATTTGCACTAATAACAAAATGACCTATCAGGAGACGGTTTGGGATTCTTCACCATCACTAAAATCCTACACCTTGTCAAATTTTCGGACTCTTCCACAAATTCAGAAACTTGGTGAAGACATTCAATTTGAAATGGAGGTTGTTGGAAATGTATTGCCATTTAAAGCAAATAACTATGTTGTTGAACAATTAATTGATTGGAATAATATTCCAAATGATCCTATGTATGTACTAACTTTTCCTCAAAAAGGAATGCTAAAACCTGAACATTATGAAAAAATGGCTACTGCATTAAAGAATAATTCAGATAAAAAAGAAATTACAGCCATTGCCAATGAAATTCGTTTACAACTAAATCCACATCCTGCAGGACAAATGGAATTAAATGTTCCAACATTAAAAGATGGAACAAAATTATATGGAATGCAACATAAATACAAAGAAACCTGTCTTTTTTTCCCAAGTCAAAGTCAAACATGTCATGCATATTGTAGCTTTTGTTTTAGATGGCCACAATTTGTAGGAATGGATGAAATGAAGTTTGCAATGCAAGAAGGACAACAGCTAGTACAATATGTTAGAGAGCATCCAGAGATCAGTGATGTGTTATTTACTGGTGGAGATCCAATGATTATGAAAGCAAAAATTTTCTCAAAATATGTTGATTCTTTGCTTGATGCAAATCTTCCTAATCTTAAAACAATTAGAATTGGAACAAAAGCCTTATCATATTGGCCATACAAATTTTTGACTGATTCTGATTCTCAAGAAATGTTAGATGTATTTAGAAAAATTGTTGATAGTGGTATACATCTAGCAATTATGGGTCACTTTAATCACTTAAATGAATTAAAAACTGATGCTGTAAAAAATGCAATTAAAGAAATTAGCTCTACTGGTGCAGTTATTAGAACACAATCTCCACTTTTAGCACACATAAATGATGATGCTGAGATGTGGGCCAAAATGTGGACCAAACAGGTCCAATTAGGATGTATTCCATATTACATGTTTGTTGTAAGAGATACTGGTGCACAACATTACTTTGGTATTCCTTTAGTAAAAGCATATGAAATTTTCAAAAAAGCATATTCATCAGTTAGTGGATTGGCAAGGACTGTTCGTGGACCAAGTATGTCTGCGACTCCAGGAAAAGTACATGTAATTGGTACAGCAGATCTACATGATCAAAAAGTTATTGTTTTACGATTCTTACAAGGTAGAAATCCTAACTGGGTTCAAGTTCCATTTTTTGCAAAATACGATGAAAATGCAATTTGGCTAGATGATTTGAAGCCTGCATTAACTGAGAAATTCTTTTTTGATGATGAGATGAAAAATTTCAAAAAATCAAACCCTCTTGATGACTATCCTGAATCCTAAAATTATTTGTGAAAATTAGTCAAAGGTTTTTAAAATCAATTAAAGTTTTTTTAGTATTGAAAACAAAACTCTTGTTTTTATTTTTGCTATTCATTTCAGGTTTAGCAGGAATTGCATATGGACATACAGTTGATTCTGTTGGAGAATATAGAGTGGAAATAGGCTGGATGAATGAACCAGTTGTTTCTGGTGAAACTAATGCAATTGAATTCTTTGTTAGTCCACTTGAGCCTGGATTAGAACTAGAAGATCAAATTTTCAAAAATGGAATTACAGGATTAAAAAAAACAGTTAAAATAAAATTAATTTACAAAGACGAAAGTATAACGCTTCCTTTATCTCCTGATCATAATATTTCAGGAAAATATTATGCATTTATCAATCCAACCATTTCTGGATTTTACCAAGCAAATATTTTGGGAACAATCGAAGATACTCCAATTAGTTTATCCATGCATCCACCAAAAGTCGAAGAGCGTGCATACATTGAATTTCCTGAACCATCTGATCTTACATTGACTCAAATTATTGATGGGCATACGGCATTAATTGAAGACATACATGATTTGAAACAATCAGTTAATTCTCTTGAAGAATCTAACCAACAAATGGGATTAGGTTATCTTGGCATTGGAATTGGTATGGTTGGCATTGGGATTGCAATAACTGCACTTGTAAAATCTAAAAAGAACTAAGTAGAATTTGAAATTTTATCTTAATTTTTAAATGAATGTTTTAACAATATAGGTCCAAGAATAATAGTTCCTAATATAACAAAAATTAATGTAGAGAAAATATTTTCTGAAATAATTCCATAAGCTAATCCCAACCCTGCAGTGATAAATGCAATCTCTCCTCTTACAACCATTCCATATCCTATTCGTAAGCCTTTGTGCTTGTCTTTGAGTAGTAAAATAGCTGGAATACCTGCACCCAAAATTTTCCCAAGAATCGCAATTACCAAAATTAACAAAAATAAAACTAGATCCACACTTAGAATATTTGTAATATCAATCTGTGCACCTATTACTGCAAAGAAAAATGGCGCGAAAATTATTTGTAATTCCCCGACAAATTCTTTTACTTGCCTTGCTAACTTTGATCCTGCTAGTCCCATTCCTGCTGCAAATGCACCTACTATAGGATTAAGTCCAATACTTGCAGCAATGGCTGCGATACCAAAGGCTGAACCCAGTGCAGTTGCTTGCTTTGTACCTCTTGACTCAAGGGAAGTTGGTCTCATAGTTGCAACAAAATGAACTATCTTGGGAAGCAAAAATACAGAACCTAATAAAAGTACAATCCATAAAATTAATGATTCTGAGATCTCAAATAATACCAATTCCAAAGATGGCAATGCATTTCCAATAACAATTGAAATGATTGATGATAAAATTGCTAATCCTAATACATCATCAAGAACTGCCGCATTAACTAAAATATTCCCTTCTTGTGTTTTCTCTTTACCTAATTCGTCTAGAATTGTTACAGCTGCTGCAATGCTTGTTGCACTTAGAGTTGCAGCAATAATGAGTGCAGCCATCCACTCGATTCCAAGTAAAATAGAAATTCCATATCCAAGTACTAGTGGGACTAATACTCCTGCAACACCAACAATCATAGCTTTAATCCCTGCATTCTTCAAACTAGCAAAAGGGAAATGAAGACCAGCTGAAAACAGAATTATAATTCCAGCAATTTGCCAAAATGATAAGATTAATTCATTAATTTCTATAATTGGTCTATCGAAGAATTCTATCCATCCCCCAAATGCAAATGGACTTAAGATTATTCCACCAATTACAAAACCAATTATTTCAGAAACTCCAAAATGTTTACAAATTCTACCTAATAGCATTGAAGGAATTACTAAAACCAAAATACCAATCAATGTGGGAATTGCATCAAATTCTAGAACCATTAATAATTTAGTTAAATCTAAATTATTAAAACTAATTTTTAAAAATCAAATTTGAGATATACCATTCGATTTAGGAGTTAAATTTTTAGAAATTTTGTAGAAAACTGCACCAATTCCAATAATTCCTAAACCTACAACCACAACTTCAATTTCAAATTGAAATCCCATGTAAATCGAAATTGCTAATCCAAATAATGGAAGAATTGGAAATTTTCCAACATTAATTGGAACTTTAAATTTTCGTTCTATATCAGGTTCTGTATAGCGTAATACAATAACAGCTAAATTTATGGCAGCAAAAGTTATCACAATTGCAAAAACTGTAATGTTTGCAACAATTACAATATCTCCAACTAAAGTAAAAATCATTGAAATTATCAAAATTACTATGACAGCTATCCAAGGAGTTTTTGTTTTAAAATGAATTTTTCCTAATATGGAAGGAAATACTTTTTCTCTTGCCATTCCATAAAACATTCTAGAACCTGCAACAAGTGTAATCAAAACAGTGTTTGTAATAGCAAAAAGAGCAATTGATGAAAGTAAGATATGAGCTTGTGTGCCTAATCCTCTTTCAGCTACTAATGCTATTGGAGCAGCAGAAGTAGCAAGTTCTTCCCAATTTACAACTCGTACAACAGCTAGAGAAACTAAAATGTAGATTATCCCAGAGATGAAAACTGATAAAATTATTGCTCTTGGAATTGTTTTTTTAGGTTTTCTTACTTCTTCTGCAATGTTTGCCATATCTTCAAATCCAATAAATGCAAAAAATATCAAAACAAATGCAATAGCAATCCCTGTAAATCCCGATGGACTTTCAAGATAATTTACTGGTTCTGGGCTACTAAATGTAAAACCAATAATAATTATCAGTATTAGTCCTGCAGCTTCAATTATCGTAAAAACAGTATTAGTCCATGATGACTGTTTAATTCCTACAAAATTTACAATTGATAGAATAACTAGCAAACCCATGGCAGAAATAATTATTGGAATGTCTACAAATTCAGCAAAATACCCACCAAATCCTAATGAGACTGTTGCAGCAGTAATGATTGATGTGATAGCAGTTAACCACCCTATGATAAATGCAAAAAAATTATTTTTAAAAGCATTTTTAATGAAAACGTATTCTGCAGCAGCTTTAGGAAATATTGATGACAATTCAGCATAACTAAATCCTGCAAATAACGCGACAATAGATCCTAAAGCAAATGCAATCCATACTGCATCTCCTGCAATACCAACAGCTTCGCCAATAAGCACATAGATTCCAGCACCTAAAATCAAACCTACACCATACATGGTAAGATGAAAAAGTCCCATGTGGCGTTTTAATTCAGACATTTATCATTTATCCTAAGACACCAGAAAATTTAATCCGTATCCTACAATGTAAGCAACCATTGCTGCAATACCTCCAATGATTAATGTAATTATTCCAGCACGAATCATAGAACCTTTAACAATTTTTCCTTTTATCATTCCTACCAGAAAAAATGCTGCAAGAACAGAAATTGTAGAATAGATAAATGCATTTGAATTTGATTCAATTCCAATCATCATGAAAAACATGAATGGAATTAAAGGAATTACTCCAATCAAATTAAAACCAATAAAAGTGCTAATAGAGCTATCTAGCGGATTCTTTTCGTCTTCAATTAAACCTAATTCTTCTTTCATCATTGTATCTATCCAAACTTTTTTCCTAGACGTGATAATTCTTACAACATCTTCTAATAATTCATCTTTGAATCCTTTCTCTCTGTAAATTTCTCTGATCTCATCAATTTCCTGTTCTTCTAAATTATCAATCTCCCATTCTTCTTGTCTTCTCTTCATTTGAATGAATTCATTTCGTGCCTTTGATGCTTGATAATTAGCAGCTGCCATTGAAAATCCATCTGCAAATAAATTTGCAAATCCTAAAATCAAAATGATGCTTGGAGATAATGATGCTCCAACTACTCCAGCTACTATAGCAAAAGTTGTAACTGCACCATCAATTGAACCATAAATAAAATCATCAAAATAATTTTTCATTTTTCAATTAATATAATAAAGAATATTTGAATAAACTCAACCAACAATTTCAAACTTGAAAATCATCATTGTTTCTTATATTGAATCAAAAGAATTATTTTTTATGGCTAAATTCAATAAAATTCTAGTACCTCTAGATGGTTCTGCAAATTCTATGAGGGGATTAGATAGAGCAATTGAAATTGCAAAAGGTGGAAATGCTGAAATAACTGGATTTTATGTATTTCATTTACCAATAGCTGCAGGAATAAAGTATACTGCGAAAATGAAAGATGAAGCACAGAAAAAAGCTGTTAAAGCAATTGGTCCTGCAATGAATAAAACTCAAAAGGCTGGTGCCACATTCAAATACAAAACAGGTGGCGGTCATACTGGATCTGAAATTGTCAAAGCTGCACAAAAAGGAAAATTTGACATGATAGTTATTGGAGCAAGAGGTGTAGGTGGAGCTAAGGAGACATTCCTTGGAAGTACATCAAATTATGTAATGCACAAAACAAAGATTCCTGTATTAGTAGTAAAATAATTCATATCTAATTTTTCCATTTTTTCATATACTTGATATTCTGTTAGTAATAACCTACAAGTATAAGGAATATGAAAATTTAATTTTGATGGTGTAAAAAATGGTGGAAAGCAATTATGATATTTTAGCAATTGTAGAAGGTTCAACAGAGAAGGAAATTAGAGATGCATTTAGACGATTAGCACTTCAGTTTCATTCAGATCGTGGTGGAGAAAATGAACAATTTATCAAAATTAAACAAGCATATGAAGATCTAAAAATTGGTAAAAAATATCCTGATACTGATATTGAAAAACTTAAAAATTCAAAAGTATATTCTAGTGATTCAGAAGATGATATTAGACGAAAAAATCAGATCCTAGGTCAAGAATTATCAAAAGAAATGAAAACTGCCGAAGAATGGGCAGCAGCTTTGAATAGATCAGATACCACCGGAACAAGATTATTTGGTTCTAAAACTCTTGGAGAAATTGAACTAGAAAGGAAAGCAAATGGTGCTCTATCAATTAAAGGAAATTTTATGGCCGGAAATCTAACTTATGATGGTCCAATAATCATGCAAGGAAGTATTTCAAGTCCTTCATGGACTAAGGAATTTAAAACTAAAATTCATCTAACTACAGGAGATTTTAAATTCATTGATCCTATTGAAAATAAATACAGAGTTGAGAATGGTGCTACAATTATTGCAGATAATGGAAACATTGTAGTTGGAAATATTTTTGGAAGAAAATTTAAAGTTGAAGATCCACAAGGTAGAGTTGGTATTTTTCAAATTATAGAACATAGAACACATGTATCTGCACCAAATGGAAAAATTATAGCTGAAAATCTTGTAAATACAGTATCAATAGAAGCTGATACTGTTATTGTTTTAAATGTAGAAGATGATGTAACAATAACTGCACGTGAAATTTTATTTTATGGTAGTAAGTTTACTTATGATTCAACTATTGAATTAAAACAAGGTGGCTCAATTAGATTTTTTGAAAATTTTTCAATTCAAGGATTAAGTGGTGATGCAATTATCAAACTTGAGAATGGGAAAAAAATTCGTTTGTTTGATGTAAAAACTAAAAAAATCAAAGATTTATCCGATGAATTTGTTCCCAATATAGAAAATTATGGTAAAGATAACACAATGGTTGGACACGGATTTACAATTACTTATGATATGCTAAACAATCTTTCAAAGAAACCATCTAAAAAACAACAAAGCAGTTGGAAATCTAAATTTGGATTATCAAAAAATTGATCATTTTAATTCTAATTAATTGCACAATTTAGCATAAAGCTATTTTGTTCCTTTCTCATCCAATTTCCTTCTTATTTCGTATACCGTATAGTCGTATTTCTGTTTCAATTCATCTACAACTAATTCATTAAAACTGTATTCTGAGAAATTCTTTGAAATATTATTCATATTCTCCCCAATTACTATGCTATTTCTTGGACAAAGTGAATTGATCTTAAAACATCGATTTACTGTTGGACCAAAAATATCACTAATATTCGAAGTTGTACTCTCAGCAACTTTCACTGATCCGTATGTCAAACTTATTTTATAATCTATTTGAGGCATATTTTCATCTTTGAGTTTTTCTTGTAATTTTCCATGAGATTCAATCATTGATAAAGAACACTCTAAAATATTTTTCAAAACTTTTTGATCTTTAATATCAACATTTGCAAATCTAAACATTAGAGCATCACCAATATTTTTTACTACTTGACCATTATATTCTCGAATAATTTTTGCCATAAAGTTCAGAAAAATTTCATATAACTTTGTAACATCTTCATCAGATAATTTAGAAGAAATTCTTGTAGAGTCTGACATATCAATTACCCCAACACAATCATTTTGTTCATGCTGAGAAAATTTTAACAACATATCTCCTTCAAGTTGCTTGATTACCTTTTCTTTGCGTTTAATTTCAATTAATGATTCTTGAAGCTTTTCTGCCATTGAATCAAATGCATGTGATAACTCTCCAATTTCATCACTTGTATTAATTTCAGTTCTTACATCAAAGTCTCCACTTGAAATTTTATTTGCAGCATTTTTTAATTTCATTAGTGGCCTTGATAGTGATTTAGAAATACCAAAAGCTACAATTCCCATTGCTAAAGTAATTACAATTCCTGTTTCAAGTATTCTCTCTTGTAGTATCATTATTGGCTTTTCAACTTCTGATTCATCAATTTCTACAATCAAAATAATTCCCAAATCATCTGCACAATATGATGATCCAAATATTGGAATTTCCCTATAATCTTTGTAAAATCCTATGTGATCTATCCCTTCATTGAAGCATTTTTGAACTGGCAAAGTATTCACTTTTTGTTCAAATACAGCATTTTCAAAAAATCTAGATTCAGATAACATCAAAAACTTATCATTTACAATGTAAACTTCCCCTGTTTCCCCTAATCCGCTTTTACTAATCAAAATATTATCTATTGATGTAGTTCTCATTCTTGAAATGATTACGCCAATTGGATCATCTCCTTTTTTACTATCGCTTGCAAAAATTGGTGAAATAACAATCATTTTTTTCCCAGATTCGGCAGGTTCAAATTGTATAAATGATTCTTTTTGACCTCTTTGAAAAAGAGGATCATCAGTAAAATCTTTATCAGTATTTGCCCCAAGTGAAAAGAATACTTTTCCATTAGTACCAATAATTTTTACATCTTCAAACCCAATGGAAAATCCAATAAGTTTTTGGAAAGCTTGAATTTGGATTAAAAAATCTCTACGATTTCCTTCTTTTAATTCTTGAAATTTATCTTCAGATGATTGATTCATTTGTGAAACTAAAAGTTGAATCATAGGATCACTTGCAAGAATTTTATTCTGTTCTACTCTTGATTCAAAAAGAAGCCTAAGTGAATCTCCACGTACAGTTGATTCTCCTAATAATTGATCACCTGCTCTTTGTTTTAGAATTTGATCTGCATAATTGAAACTAAGAAATCCCGTAATTGAAAGAGCTACTACTGAGACGATCATTACTAAAAAAATTAGTTTTTTACCAAGATTGATTGTAATTGTCATTTTTACTCTATGTTCATTTTATGTTAATATGAAACCTTCTACAATCTTGCGTTAATATATTTGGGATTAATTCTTTCATTTGATAATTACTTCTCACTGATGAAAATTACATCAAGTATTTAATTAATGAACTAATAATTTTAAAATGTGAAATTTCTAATTTTTTCAATAATTTTTACTATTTTAGCCTCAATTCCTCTTGTTTATGCAGATGAATATATCATTGATATCCCACTAGGTGCATATAATCCAGAATTAAATACTCCTGCTGAAGTGTGGTATGATCCACCACAGCTATATGCTACAGTAGGTGATACAATTACTTGGTATAATGATGACAAAGAAGGTCACACAGTAACAAGTGGAGAGGGATCTGGAAGATTTGGATGGATGAGTGATAATTTTGGAATTCCGAATGGAATTTTTGATAGTGGTAGATTTATGCCAGGAGAATCATGGTCTTACAAATTTGAAGAATCAGGAACTTTTTCCTATTATTGCACTATTCATCCTTGGATGGAAGGTGTATTAATTATTGAAAAAGCAATTCCAGATTACCCACATGATGCAACTGGTACCAAAATAGAATTTCCATTATTGCAATATACACCAGATTTAGACTTGGAAGTAAATTTGTCATGGGATCCACCTGTGATTAAAACTCATGAAAAAATACAATTCGTATATCAATTCTATGATCCTCAAACAAATTCAAATCTTGCAGAAATGAAATATAATTTTGTAATATTTCAAAATGGAAAAGAGATTTTCCGAGATGAAGGACTAAGTCAGATTGGAGGTGATTATAGAAATTTTGTCTTTAGCGATTCTGGTTCAATCATAATTAGGATAGAAGGAATTCATACCCCATCAATATTTGCAGAAGAAAGTGTAACTGTATTTGGAAATGTAGAAAGTAAAGAACAAAGATCCGTTGATTTTACTACTGCAGTTTATGATAATCCAGAACGAACATCTCATGAAACCTATCACATTAAACCTGCTCAAAGACTCACCACTTATTACGAATTAATGTTGTTCATCATTCTAATTCCTGGAATTTTATTTATTGGAGCAATGATTTGGTTAAAGAAAAAACCACATATTTCACATGAAAAATCTGGTGCTGTTAAAGTCTAAAATAATAAAAAGAAATTAAAAATTGATGAATTAATCTAATCGATTAATTCAGTCCAACCTTTGACGAAGACTGAGTTCTTGTAGAGTGGAACTGGTTGTCCAACAGTAAAGTCCATTGGTCTCATCCAAAAGATTGCTTTTGTTGGGCATACACCGATGCATGCACCATCAGAAATACATCTTTCTGGATAGAAAACAAATGCTTTACCTCTCTTCCAGCCTTCAACTGGTTTTACTCTAAGGACATCTGGACCTAATGTTGTACAGATTTCTACACATAGTGCACATCCGATACACATTTGTTCGCTGATGTCTGGAATAATTCCTACTGGCATAACAAAATTAAATCCTGATTTCTTCTTAATATAACTTGCCTAAGAATTTCATCTTATAACGGCGTTTCAAATTTTATAACGGCGTTTAAAACATGATCGCAATTATGTCATAAATTCTGATGTTCTATTTTGAATGATTTGCGATCATTTTCTTCTAAACTAGTAAAAATTAGATTGTTTTGATTTTTTTTAATAAAATAAACACCTGTTTTTTCAGATTTTATAATCTGTTTTCCTCCTGGTGATATTATCCATCCAACATTTTCCTTCTTTCTTGCCATTCCAGTGACAACAACTGATGAACTTGTCTGATTAGCCAGAGATGATAGTAACATTATACATGAATTAACAAATCTTGCAGATTCTAAATCATCAAACATGTTGTAAACTCCATTAAACGAATCAATTACAACTAAAAATTTCTCCTTTGAAACTTTGGAGATAATTTCAGTTAGTTTTTTTTCCCAGTTTTCTTTTTCAGGATGAAAAATTATTACATTCTTATTTTTTGGAATCATACCAGATTCAACATATCCAGTATAAAGTAAATCCAAATCTACAAAGATTATCTGGTTTTCCATAGAATTGATTAATCTATAAAGAAATTCAGCTTTGTGAAAAGGTTCAGAACACAAAACTAAACTTGGAATATTTTGCTCAAACTCATTTTTAATATGTGCTAAATCATTATCTAAAATTAACTCAGGACTTTTATCCAACACCACTTTAGCATTTTACAGATATAATAATGAATTTAACTTCAAAAGACATTTCTGATGATTTTCCAGATTCAAATAAAATCTATCTAAATAATGCATCAGTATCTTTGATGCCCACTCAAAGCATAGAGGATATGAAAGAATTTCTAATTTCATACAATTCAATTGGTCCAGATTCAAAAGATTCAGAACCATTTGTAACTGAAAAACTACAAAATGTTAGAAAAATAATTTCAAAAATCATATCATGCCAGCCTGATGAGGTAGTTCTTACTCAAAGCACAACAGATGGAATAAATTTTGTAGCAAATGGTATTTCTTTTGATGATAAATCAAATATCATTATTCGTGGAATGGGACATGAACATCATGCTAACTATTATCCTTGGATTCAACTCAAAGACAAAATTTTAGTAAAAAATCTCGCCATTGATAAAAATGGTCTTTTCAAATTAGATGATTTAAAATCTCTAGTTGATCAAAACACAAAACTAGTTGCTTTGAGTCATGCATTATACAATACAGGTTCTATATTACCTGTAGAAGAAATTGCAAAAATTCTTGATGACAAAATTCCATTCTTTATCGATGGTGCCCAAACTGTAGGATGTATAGGTGAAATGGATATATCTAAAATTAAATGTAATTTTATGTCATTTAATGGCTCAAAATGGCTTTGCGGACCAATGGGTACTGGATTATTTTATTGCAATAGAAAATCAAGCGAATTACTAAAACCTATGACTATCGGAGGTGAATCTGCAATAATTTATGATGAAACTAATCTTGCTTTCAAAGAACTTCCGGACAAATTTCAAACTGGTTTTAGAAATTATGTTGGAATAGTAGGGTTGGAATCATCTGCAAGGTATTTGATGAATTTTGGTTTGAATAATATTCGCCAAAAAAATCTTCGCCTGTCAAATTTATTCAGAGAAGAATTATCAAAAATTCCTAATATTATTTTGTATGGACCTGATGATCCAAATCAAAGAACAAGTATTGTATCATTTAATTTGAAAGGACATGATTCCCAACAAATAGTAGATAGGCTTGAAAAACAAAATATCATTTTAGCAGTAAGGGAAATAATGGAGCAAAAAATTATCCGAGCATCGCCTCACTTTTTTAACACTGAATCGGAAATGCTGCAGGTAATTGAGGAAATAAAGAAACTATAGATTTTCTTGTTCTTCTATGACCATCATGGTCAATGTTGATTGAACTTTACTGATTTTTCTAACTTTATTGGTGATAATCCCACGTAGTTTTTCTGCATCATCAGATGTCAATTTTAATACAATATCATATACTCCATAGACTCCTTGAACCTCATATTTGATTTCTCCATCAGCTAGAATCTGCTTTACTTCAGCAATTATTGATTCATCTGATCCTAAATCAGAATTTAATAGAACATATGCAGTAGGCACAGGTTTGATTTTCATCAAACAGTATTTAACTTTTCATAGTTCATAAATTGATGAATTATCAATAGATTCTATAGATATGAAACCAATAGATCTTACACTTACAATTTCAAAATCTATTCCAAGTTTTCCAGGTTCCCCAAAACCTCAATTCATTTTATGGTCTGATATCAAAGATGACGGATATAATCTTGAATTATTATTCCTAAGTTCTCATACTGGAACTCATATTGATTCACCATATCATTTTGTTAAAAATGGCATCAAGATTCACCAAATTCCTCTTGATAGACTAATTGGTAAAGCCATTCTAGTAAAACTCAAAAAAACTAGAAACTCTCCTATAACAAAGAAAGATATTATTTTATTTGAAAAAAAGACTGGAATAATTCCCAATGAATCATCAGTATTCTTTTTTACTGGATGGCAAAAAAATCTAAAAAAAGATAATTACTTTACAGAAAATCCAGGACTGGACAAATCAGCTGCAAACTATCTTGTATCAAAAAATATCAATCTTGTTGGAATAGATTCCCCGAGTATTGATCTGGGAGTGGATGAATCATTTACTGTTCATCATATTTTCTCAAAAAGCAATATTTTGATTGTAGAAAATCTAACAAATTTGAATAAAATCCCTACTAAGGAATTTAATTTTACAATTCTACCATTAAAACTCAAAGATGCAACAGGCTCACCTGTAAGAGCAATAGCATCATAATCTTATTCATTATTTCGCAATGCTAAAAATACAGCACATTCCTATTATTCATATGAGTAAACCTGGGAATTTGTGGAGAAAAGTTCATGGGAAAATTACAAAAAAACCAACAAACTTTTCATGGTTAATCGAAGATCAATTAGCTGGTTCTGGAATTCCAACAACTTTTGATGAATTTAATTGGCTATTAGATCAAGGCGTAAAATCAATTGTTACAATGACTGAGAATGCATTACCAGATAATTGGATTGAAAAAATTGGTTACCTTCATGTTCCAACACCTGATCTAACTGCTCCTGATATGGATAAAATTGATTCTGCAGTGGATTTTATCCATGAGCAAATTAACAACAATCAATCTGTAATGGTTCATTGTGCGGCTGGAATGGGAAGAGCAGGAACAATCCTTGCATGTTATTTTGTAAAATATAAAAAATATACAGCAAAAGATGCAATTAAGAAAATTCGAGATGAAAGACCTGGCTCTATTCAATCTGAAGTACAAGAATTAGCTATTGGTTTTTATGAAAAACATGTGAGAAATTAGTTTTAAACAAATTCAGAAACTAATTTTCCATCTACAACTTTAATTTTCAAAGTTTTATTTTCTTGGAAAATCATAGTTAATCCTCCGTCTGAATCAGGATCTTCAACTTTTACAAGTTCTAACATTTTGATTGCATCAAATTTTTCCATTCATGTCACCTATTCTGGGATTGATACAGTCTCAATCTTTCCATCAACTGCTTTGATGAACAAAAACCTGTTATCTTTAAAGATAAAGGTAATTCCTTCTTCTTTATCAGGTTCTTCAACTTCAAGGATTGGTTGTCCTAGCAGACCATCGTATTTTGCCATATTGATTCTCTCAAAAAGTTCCTTATATCCCTAATTGATTGTAATTTCAATTTCACTAGAATTATTCTTGATACTACCAGTTTCAGTATAGTCATGTTTTTGCCAGGATGCAAATGTCTCGGCACTAATCTTGTGTTTGCCTTTTCCTAAATCTGAAGCTTTGAATACAAATTTCTCATCAAAATCAAAAAGCTCCTGTCTTACTTCTTCTTCAGTTAGTCTGATAAATGGCTCAAAATTTTTGGCTACCTGAACCCAAATCCTTCTATCTTTCATTGGATTGACTAGTTTTGGATTTCTAGTCCAAAAGATTGATGCCTTTCTATAGGTATCAATGGTTCTGCCCAATTCCTTCTTTCTGAATCCACCTGATGTCAATTTGATACCATATTTCATTTTGAATGAAACATCATTGTTATTGTAGGCCTTTGTCCAATTTGCTTCATTAAACGCATTTCTGAGGTCTCCCTCAACTGAAAATTGGACATTAATCTCTACATTTTCATCAGATGAGTACTCATCTTTGGAATTTACTAGTTTTATATCTGAAATCTTGCTTTCTGCCATTCCTACCGCTCATAATGATTTATATCCGCAATAAGTGCTTTTTCTGAATACATGAACGCACAAGTGATCAGTTCTGAACCAAAAGAAATCAGCCTTTCTATCACTGAAACTGATATAGGAATTTTATATATTATTCAACATGAACTCCTAAAAGGATCAAATATTGATTTTGCAGGAGTTATAGTAAAACATCCCCTTACCAATGAATGCTGGATGAGAATAAACTCCAGTACAAAACCTCTGGGAGAAATTAAAAAAGCAACAGATTCCGCAATAAAAATGGCAGAAGAGTTCAAACAACTGTTTAATTCTAAAATTAAGGTAAATTAGATTGAAATTTTGCCCCAAATGTGAGGTCAAATTAAAGAAGGGTACTTCTGGTCTTGAATGCTCAAAATGTGGTTATGTAGAAGGACAAAAAGCAAAAGAGACAAAAAAAGTTGTTGAGGAAGAGAAAGAAGATTTTTCACTATTAGCTTTTGAAGGAGATGAAGGAGAAGATACTCATCCAACTATCAAATTAGATTGTGAAAAATGCGGTCATGATGAAGCAGTTTGGTGGATGTTTCAAACTAGAAGTGCAGACGAACCTACAACCAGATTTTATCGTTGTCAGAAATGTAAGTACACCTGGCGAGATTACACATAACGTTTAACTGGAACTTTAAGTCAAGAAAATTGATTTGACTTTTGGAGCAAAAACAAGTGGTTCTGATGATCTAAAGGCAATCATATCTGCAATATCCACACTTGTTGAAGAAGCTACTTTTGTTGCAACAGCTGAAGGAATTACCTTTAGAGGAATGGATCCATCACATGTTGCTTTAATTGATATATCCTGGCCAAATTCTGCATTTGAAAAATATGAATGTGATAGCGATATTAAATTTGGAGTTAGGATTGATGAGTTTTCAAAACTTATCAAAAGAGCAGACAAAAAAGATAGCATAGAGATTAGCATCTCTGAACAAAATATGCTGTTAGTTACTGTTGGAAAAAATAAAAAATACAAAATGCGTTTAATTGAAAGTTCTGCAACAGATACCCCGTTACCAAAAATCCCATATGATTCTAAAATTGTCTTATCTTCCTCAAAGTTTGATAAAATTCTCGGCGATGTGCAAGTAGTGTCTGATTATCTAACAATCCATACATCTGATTCTAAAGGTGACTTTTCAGGCAAAGGTGATTCTGGAGAGGTAGTAATTGATTTGGATAAAGAAGATGAAGAGATTGAAGAAATCTCTTCAAAAGAAGACAGTGTTGGAACTTACAGCCTTGAATATCTAAATCCTGTAGTAAAGGCAGTAGGTACTACTGCAGGCTTTATCACATGTGAGTTTTCAAGCGCAAAACCTCTTAGAATTGAATTTAAAGTTGCAAATATTGGTAGAATTCACTTCTATCTGGCTCCACGCGTGGAAAGTTAAAGCATTTAAAGATTAACTAATTCAGGTACTTTGAATTGAGACTCGTAATAAAATATGGTGGAACATCAATTTCTGCTTCCAAAGATATCCAATCAATAGCTAAACAGATTAACGCATTATCAAAGAAGCATCAAATTGTAGTTGTTTGTTCTGCAACAAGTGGAACAACTGATGATCTAATAGAGATATCAGAATCAATCAAAAAAGAAAATAAATCAAAAGCTGAACAACTTGCATCAAAGATTACAAATCGACATAAACAATTAGCAAAACAATCAATCAAAAAATCTGATTTACAAAAAAAATTGTTAAGAAAACTAGACGAAGATTTTTCAGAACTACTTGCTTTAATTGATGGAATGGTATTACTTGGTGAGGTTACATCCAGATCAATGGATTATCTAATTTCATTTGGTGAAAGATTATCTATAAAATTAATCTCAGCAGCAATAAATGATTCAGGACAAAAAGCAATTCCTCTTACTGGAAAAGAAGTTGGAATAATTACTGATTCTAATTTTGGTGAATCAAAACCATTAATGGATACTACTAGACTTAGAGTATCAAAGACTGTAGATGATTTGTTCTCAAAGAAGACTGTTCCTGTAGTAGGAGGATTTGCAGGTGCGGATCAACATGGACATGTAACTACATTTGGTAGAGGTGGTTCAGATTATTCTGCAACAACTATTGGATCTTGTATCAAGGCAGATGAAATTTGGTTGATGAGTGATGTTGATGGATTAATGACTGCAGATCCAAAAATTGTAAAGAATGCAAAATTACTCAAAGAAGTTTCATACATTGAAGCAGTTGAGATGGCTATGTTTGGCGCAAAGCAAATTCATCCAAGAACCTTTGAGCCATTACTATCAAAGAAAATTCCAATGAAGATTAGAAATTCCTTTAATGTCAAAAATGAAGGAACGTTGGTAACTGTATCTCCATCAGCTTCTGTAAAAAATACTGTCAAGTGTGTAAGCAATGTTCAAAATAATGGATTAATTGATATTCGAGGTGGCAGTATGGTTGGAACTCCCGGAACTGCAGCAAAAATATTTGAAACACTGGCAAAATCTGGCATTAATGTAATGATGATCTCTCAAAATCCATCAGAATCAAGTATTACAATTGTGGTAAAAAATACTGATCTTGATAAAGCAGTAAGTGCACTAGAGATGGAATTATTAGGAAAAATTATCAAAAAATTGGAAATTACTACTAATGTAGCCATCATCGCATTAATTGGTTCTGGAATGAGAGGAACAGTTGGAGTAGCATCAAGAGTATTTGGAGCAATTGAGAATAATAAAATCAATGTATCTATGATAACTCAAGGTTCATCTGAACTAAATCTTGCATTTGTTGTTAAAAATTCTGATACAAATGCAGCAGTACGAGCATTGCATGACGCATTTGAACTAGATAAAATCAATTAAGACAAAATCATTTAAGGGCATAAACCAAATCAGATTTATTGAAAAAACTAATTGCTGTTTTATTAATTGGATTTTTTACAATTGGTCTCATTTCACTCTCTTCAATGTCAGATCAGTTTGCAGATGCAGGTTCAAGAAAAAAAATCCATTTCACTCAAACTATAACATCATCCCAAGATCCTGGACAAGGACATGAAAATCATCAATTAGCATTGATTCTTTCGCCAAATGAGGGAACCTTGTATGATGGTTCAATGACATTTACCTCAAGTTCACCTGTTCAGATAGTTGTTTTACATGAAATTAATTCTCGAGATTCAAAGGGGCAACCAACTTGGAGTGTTGATGGAAAAACAGTTTATGGATTATCTCTAATTGATTTGCAGGAAAAATCCGGATCTTTTGAGTTTACAGGGGCTGCACTAGCATTACATTCTCTAAATTCAAAAGAATTTACTTCAACAGTAAGTGTTGATGGCTGGATAAGAGGACAACCTACCGAAGTGATAATGCAAAAAATTGAATTAGAAAAAGAAGAACCATCATCACTACTATCAAGAACTAATGTACCTGCAACTATTCCAATGCATAAAGGAATCTACAACGGAAATCAAGTTTTGTACATCATTACAGATGGCAGTGATAAAGAATATGCAAAAAAAATATCTGATAAACAATCATGGAATGTGGAAGTAGCTCCCGTAATAGCAAATGTTCCAAAAGATACACTACAAAAAATATTCATTTTTAAAAATGGCGTAAAGGGTGATGGAATCTATGGATTCCAAGACGAAGTTTTTTCTAGTACGCCTTCACAGGAATCTGATTACAGTGCATTAAATTCTGTAATTGAAGTTACATGGAAAAAAGGTCAAAAAGAAATAGTATTTGAATCTGCTTCAGACATTATTGATGCTCAAGGAAAAGGTAGAATAGAGTTTAATGAAACAGGAATTGTACTAAATTCCCCTCAAATTACTTGGCCTGATGGACAGATGAAGATACGTTCTGACAAAGACATTATTGATGATATGCAATATGGAGGAGGACAAATAATAGAAATTAATGAAGAAGAATTGACTGTAACTTTTGTTGCTCATAGAGGTTGGGGACCTGATGGAAGAACAATTTACTATATTGTAACTGATGCTACTCCATTAGGACCTGCAGAGACAATGGGTGTTGTATCATCTCCAAGTTCTGCAAATCTAATTGCACATTCTGGGGCAGTAGATCTTTTTCAATTTAAAAATGGAATTAAAGGATCTGGTCCATTAGGATTCCAACCAGGAATTGCAGGTGCAGCGCTTGATGATGAAAATTATAGTCCAATGTGGCGAATTTATCTAGTCGAATGGAATAATTCAGAACAGGCAAAAATTTTGGAGACAAAGTCAGATATTGATTCATTTCGTGCTGATGGCTTACTTTCAGTTAGTATTGCCAGACCACTAAACAGTGATCATATAGTAAATTGCCCATTCATAGATCCGTTTCAATAACATAATTCACTAAACGGATAAATTACTTGGCAGAAAAATTATTCTAAATTGACTGGTAAACTCTACATTGTTGGTGTTGGTCCCGGACATCATGATCATATGACATTTCGAGCCAAAGAAGTAATTGAAGAAAGTGATACTATTGTTGGCTATGAAACATATGTAAATTTAGTTCAGGATCTAATTGAAGGTAAAACAGTGTATCGTTATGCAATGACACAAGAAGTCGAAAGAGCTCATCAATGCATTGATCTTGCAAAGTCTGGAAAAATTGTTTCACTTGTATCAAGTGGAGATCCTGGAATTTATGGAATGGCTGGATTAATTTACGAAACTCTAGCAGAGTCCAATTGGGATCCTAAAGAAGGTCTACAAGTAGAGATTGTACCCGGTGTATCTGCACTGAACTCATGCGCTTCAATTATTGGCTCACCACTCATGACTGATTTTGCAGTAGTCAGTATGAGTGATTTGTTAGTTCCATGGGAAATTATTGAAAAAAGAGTTGAAGCTGCAGCTCAAGGTGATTTTGTAATTGTCATTTACAATCCTGCAAGTAAGAAAAGAATTCATCAATTACAAGATACAAGAAAAGTTCTTCTAAAACATAGAAAACCTACAACTCCTGTAGCAATAATTAAAGGAGCATTTAGAGAATCTGAAACTATTGTAATGACTGATTTGGAAAATCTACCAAACCATTCTGACAAATTAGGAATGATCAGTACTGTAATTATTGGTAATTCATCAACATACACTTACAGAGATTTGATGATTAATCCAAGAGGATACAAATCAAAATATAATTTAGAAGAACAAACTAATCCCGATCTTAAAGTCTAATAGCTTTTCTTTATTGCATCATTAACTTCTTCACTTAGATTTAGCTTTTCTCTGATTGGAGAAATTACTTTTACCAAATAATTTCCAACAGTTTGTTTCAAATCTCCTGGGTGTAGTTTCTTTTGAGCAAAATCTGCTTCAAGTTGCTCATATTCAAAATATGATACATTTCCACCAAATTTCTCAGGCCTTTCAACTTTTATCTCGTCAAAATCATGAAAGATTATAGTTCTTGCAATTTCTAACACTGGATTATTTTGAATATTTGCTTCCTCACACCATGCTTTACTAATTTTTTTCTTTATTTCATCATCTGTATTATGAATAAAAACACCCGAGTTTGGATCAGATTTACTCATTTTACCTAATATTTGGGAATCACTAGTATCTGCAGGTTTTGAAAGTCCAAGTAACAATTTGTGATGTACTGCAACAGGAACCTTCCATTTCATTTTGGGAAAAATCTCTCTAACTAACATGTGGATTTTTCTCTGATCCATTCCAGCATGTGCAATATCAACATCTAATGAGTGAATGTCAACTGCTTGCATTGCAGGATAGAGTAATTTAGCAAGGTCTATTTTTTTATCATCTTCAGAGCGTCCCATTATTGTAAGAGTTCTCATAGTTCTTGCAATTGACATATGTTTTGTAAATTTTACAAGTTCAGACCAATATTCAGCTTTTTCTTCATACAATTTTGATCCTAAGATAATCTGTGCATCAGGACAAACTAACTTGAATGCATCTTGATAATATTTTGAGACTTTTGATATTGTTTCCCAATCTCCCCCAAGCTTGTCATTAATCAGCGTGTGCCAATCTGCAAGAAATATTGTGCAGTTTACTCCAGCTTTTACAAAATCATTTATTTTGAAACCTGTACTGATTAAACTTCCAAGATGTAAAAATCCAGAAATTTCAAGACCAATGTAATGTTTAGGTGATGAATTTGATTTGAATAATTCGATTAACTCATCATGAGTGACAATTTCTTCAGTTGGCGGTCTTTCAATCAGATCTACTTTTTCTGTAATATCCAAATCAAATCAAGTTTTATGATCTAAACGTATAAAGTTATTTAAAAAATCTAGAAACTTTGAATATGGGATATCTTTGTTTCTTGTATGACTCTTGAAGATGGATTAAATTTAATTGAAAATTACAAAAAAGCACTTGTAAAATTTCTAGATACATTACCTGAACAATCAGTACAATTAGGTTCAGAAATGATAAAAACCCTATCGATGAATTCTAAAAATCAAATTGCTAACTTGGATGCAATTGAAAAAGCACTCAAAAAACCTGCAAAATATGAATCTGGTTTATCAGAATAATTTTCTAAATCTTACTTGCAATTCTTTTTGTGTTTTCTCAATTCATCTTGAGTATCAAATTCAGTTCCACATGCTCTACACTTGTCTTTTTTCTTATTGTGTGCTTTTTCTTGATGTTTCTTTAATCTATCAGAATCAGAAAGAACAGTTCCACATTTTTTACATTTTAATTCATTACTACTAGAACCAAATAACCCCATACTGAAAATACTCGTTCATACTAGAAATAGTTTTTATGTAAAATAATCTTAAACTATCTATTTTATTCCTGATTCATCTAGACTTTTTCGAGGTTTTATGCTCAGATAAAACGCATGAGTACTGATAATAAATGCTGCAAGAAATACCTTAGTTGCAAAAACCAAATTCCATGGTCTATCAGGATCTGGATATGCAACTGATAATCTATCTATGTCTGGGACCATTCCATCTATAACTCCCGCAGTAATTTGTGCATTTAATACTGTAAAATTGTATATCACTTCATAAAGTGTAATAATTGAAAATCCTAGTAGCATTAACTGAAGTAATGCCATCTTTGTTCCAACTATTTTATTTCCTGCAGTTCTTCTCCAACCAATCCTTGAAACACTATACCATCCAATTATTGTAGAAAAAAATATCCATGTAGAGACTCTTGCAAAGTTTTCGAATGGAATTGTAGTATTATGAATTGCTTCTCCCATCACATATGTTCCATTTTCAATCCATTCAATCATTGTAACATATATTCCAAATACTAGAGTTGATAACATAATAGCTCCACAAATATAGAAAACATACAGATAGACTTTGTAACCTGAATCTGTTTTTTCAAGATGACGTGGTTTCACAATGCCGTTTGCCAATTTTTGAAATATAAAAATTCATGTTTCATCGATGAGATTTATAGACTAGTTATAAACAGCAATACTGTTGAAGATTGCAATTAACATCCCAATTGTAGGTAAAGAAGAGATTTCTGCAGTCACAAATATTCTCAAAAATGGTGCTTTAACATCATCTGCTAGTCAAGGGGGAAAACATGTTCAAGATTTTGAAAAGATTGCTGCATCTTTTGTAAAATCTAAATACGCTATTGCTGTAAATTCTGGTACTGCTGCTCTGCAAGCTGCCCTACATGCATTAGATATCAAAAAAGGAGATGAAATTTTAGTTCCATCGTTTACTTTTGTTGCAACTGCAAATGCTGTTGTATCAACTGGGGCCAAACCAATATTTGTTGACATTCTAAAAGAAAATTATACAATTGATCCGGATGATTTAGAAAAAAAGATTAATAAAAAAACTCGTGGCATTATCCCTGTTCATCTTTATGGAAATGTAGCACATATAGAAAGACTCTCTGAAATTTCAAAAAAACATAATATTCCAATAATTGAAGATGCTGCACAATCACTAGGATCAACTTACAAAGGTAAACACACAGGAACTTTCTTTGATATGGGTTGTTATAGCATGTATCCTGCAAAAGTAATGACTGCTGGTGAAGGTGGTTTTATTGTAACTAACAATAAAAAATTACGGGATAAATTATTGATGATTAGAAATCATGGAATGGTTCATGGATATGACACTAAGATTTTTGGTCTAAACTTACGATTACCTGAAATCAATGCTGCAATTGCAACTGTTCAAATGAAAAAACTTTCAAACTTTTTAAAATCTAGAAAGAAAAATGCACAACTATTATCAAAACTCATATCTGATCTTAATGTTATACTTCCAAAACAGAGAAAGAATGAAAATGTAAATTGGTATCTTTATACAATTGCAACACAAAACCGTGATAAAGTTTTGAAAAAACTTAATGAAAATGGAATTGGTGCTGCATCATACTATCCAATACCAGTTCACAAAACACCATTTTACAAATTAAAAACAAAGCTTCCTATTACTGATTGGGCAGCATCTAATGTAATCTCATTACCCATTCATCCAGGTGTAACTAAAACAAATATTGAATTTATTTCAAAAATACTACATGAAATACTATGAATGTAATAGCAGAGGCAATAGGAGAACTCTGTAAGGTTGTTTTACCAATACCAGAAGAGTATTTCAAAGGAAATCCTAATTCTTCCATAGCAATTTGCACTCTTTCAAGCATGAATTTACTCAAAGAATTCTCCAGTTCTGAGATTCTAAAAGATATTTCTATAGTAGGCAGACTCTTATCTGAAAATAAAGGGATAGATTCTATTGTTGAATATGTAAATAATTATCAAAAAATTAAGACTATTGTAGTTTGTGGAAAAGAAGTTTGGGGACATAAAGCTGGTCACTCTTTATTTGAATTACACAAAAATGGAATTGATAAAAATAATAGAATAATTAATTCATCCAGTCCAGATCCTTATCTTAAAGTATCTAAATTAAAGATAAAATATTTTCAAAATAATGTGAATCTTGTAAATTTGATTAACGAAACTGATTATGATAAAATTTTATCTGAAATCAAATTTTCCTAATAGCCATTTCGCTGTCTTTCTCTATTGATTTCATTTTTCTTTTTGTATTCGTCTACAATATCATCAGGTGTAAGATCAAGCTCAAGTGATGCTTGAACAACAAAATGCCAAATATCTATTAATTCTTCTCTTGCTTCAGCTTCATTAAATTTAGTTGGTGTTTTCCACCATTTCCAATTTGTAGTTCTTTGCAGCTCAACTGCTTCATGCATGATTGCAGTGCACAATGCAGAGACTCTTCCTTCTGAATCTTTTGGATATCTATCCAAATTCATCATTTCAGATAGACCTTTTTGAAGTTTGAATATTGTATCTAGTCTATCTTCAGACATTTCTTGTGTCAAGGATGAACTAATTTGAGAAATAATTGAACTTAAGTCTTTTTAGAAACGGATCATTTTTTCATAAATTTTAACTCGTTTTGAAATATCACCATTTTTGATCCCAAGTAATCCATCTAATCCATATTTTTCAACTGCAAAAGATCCTAACACATTTCCATAAACTACTGCTTTTTTTATTTCAGAAATACTAGTGGATTTTTTACTTGCAAGATATCCTATCATTGCTCCTGCAAAAGAATCTCCTGCTCCTGTAGGATCTACTACATCCTCTAACGAAAAACCAGCAGTTGGAAAGATTACGTCATCGTAAAACATTAGTGAGCCGTGCTCGCCTTTTTTGATAATCACATATTTTGCACCCCATTTCATCATTTTTTTAGCACATTTTATCAAATTGAATTCTTTTGTTAGGAGTTTGGCCTCCTCATCATTAATTACAACTGCATCAACAGCTTTGATCATTTTAATTACTGCATCTCTTTTAGTAGAAATCCAGAAATCTATTGTATCACACATAGAAAATTTAACATTATCAAATTCTTTGATTAATGAAGTATTCTGTTCAGGATCATTATTTGCTAGATATACAAATTGAGATTTTCTATAATCATCTGGAACAGTTGGTTTAAAATCTGCTAATACATTTAATTCTGTTTTTAAAGTTGCTCTTGTACTCAGTGTTTCATCATATTTTCCATCATAGCGGAATGTTTTACCATTTTTTATTGTCAATCCCTGTAAATCTAAATGCTTTGATAATATCTTGTGGTGTTCTTTTGGAAAATCTTTGCCAACTACTGCAATTAACCCTGTATTTACAAAATTGCTTGCTGAGATTGCAGCAAAAGTTGCTGCCCCACCTAAAACATTTTTTAATGTTTTTTTTGGTGTTCTAATTGTATCTAGTGCTGTAGAACCAAAAACAGTAAGCATTTAACAAGAAATTAATTTTGATGTATAAATTCTCTTGCCTGTTCTTCTGTTGGATAGTAAACAAATGGAACATCAATAGAAGTAATTACCAAATCATATTTTGTTATACCAGTAATTTTCACTGACTCTGATTCAGCATTGTTTGAATCTGTATGAAAAGTTCCTTTTACATAACTACTATCTAATGGATGGAGTGTGAAAGGTTCTAATTTTCCTTTACCGATCATTTCATCGTTTGAAATCACAAAAAATTCTGTCTCACCTGCAGTCATTATCAGTAATGATGGATTCTCAAATCTCAATTCAATATTATAGTTTGAACTATTTTCATCTTCATGTAATAATTCGCTCTGTGCAACACTGACCCCTATTTGTGATGCTGAAGCATACTGTGAATATCCAAAAATACTCATGGCTAATACAAAAAGAACAACAAGACCGCCTTTTTTTGATGATTTCATGACTAGTTTCAGTAAAATTGCATTTTAACTCAAAAGGGAAAAAATACCGATAAATTGTGTAAAAGTTTTGATCTAATCTCTAAGCTCCTTAGAGCTAACAGAATAAATCAAAATTAAACAATTATTTTTTGTTGGCCAGAATTAAAGTAAAGCTAGGAGAGAACGAAATTGAAGTCGATTCTAGAGATTTCTATGTTGATAATCAGACATTGGGTGAAGTAATCGATAATATTTCAAATCATTTACCAGAAAATCAAGCAAAACTTGTATACGAAACAGATTCTGCCCAAAATACATCTCAAACTGAACAAGTTGCTCAATACGGTTTAGAATATTTAGATAATGCTGAAGCAAATGAACCGGAATTTGATGAACCAAAATCCATTACCTCAAATGAAATTAAATCAAAATTAAGAATTTTAGAAACAAGTAGATTTTTTGATTCTCCAAGAACCGTAACTGAAACAGTTCAGCAGCTTAGAGAATATGGCTGGTCTGCAAGCCCATTAGATGTCTCAACGGCTTTAGCCAAGATGGCGTCAAATAAAGAAATAATGAAAAATTCATACCAAAATAGAACTCATTATTTTAATGAAGAAGCATTAGTTGCTAACTAGAAAAATTACATTTTTCACACTTAGAAAAAGTCTCACCATCTAAGTGATCAAAATGTGTGTTACATTCATTGCATGTATGGTGCATATCAAAATATCCATCCTTCTCAACTTCACCTATTTGATTAGATTCAAGATTTGTACTCTTACACTTTATACAATGACAACCACATTCAATTTTCATGATTTCTATCCGATATTCATGTATAGATGCAATACCTATACAAATCATTGGAAAAGAAAAGAGAAATTCCTATAGAAATTGATGATCACTTTAAGCTTTTTGGAAAAGAACCATGGGAAGTAGATTATGGTGAAAAATGCCCTGTTTGTGATGTTAGGATTGATGAATATGGTTTTTGTTCATGTGGTTCTAGTGGAGATTAACTTTTCTAATTAATGGAGCAATAATAATTACTAAAAATCCAATTGCCAATGGTGCTGCCATTGAAAACTCAGGAACTACAGTAGTTCCAATAATAGTAACTTCTCCAGTAGTTTCAGGTCTTATGTTAAGCCATACATGAGTTCCATTATTGACGTATTCATGAAAGTAAATTTTTTCATCATCAAGAAATACAGCATATGGTCCCCATAACAATTCTAATGGAATTATTGTTGTAACAAATCTATTTTTTTCAGAGACATCAAATGTAATACTTTTTGTTGGTTGATCAAAAATAAAATTATTAATTTTTGAATAACTTCTAATTTCAACTAGAAATTCTTTATCCTCCCATTGTATGTTTTGATAAATTTTTGGTTCATCAAGTGAATATTCTAAAACCATTTGACACCCATGACATGTAATTCCTTTTTTTTCATCCAAATACACCGGTTTTTCATTGGCAAAAATCAAATCTGCTTCTTCAGGTAAAATAAAAGAAGTTGTCTGTAGATATCTGAAACTCCAAGTCCATACATTATCTATTTGAGTAATTGCATGTTCTAGATCATATTCTACAATAGATTTCTCATTAGAAGGAAAAATTATTAATCCTGTATTATCTCCAATAACTGAGAATTGCTTTTCTTCTCCTTCTTCATTTGTTACTGTGATATTTGAAACAGTTCCATAAATTAACTCAAGTTGTTTTGGCAAATTTGCTGGACTAACTATATGTTTGACATGAACATCCCCGCTTGAATTTACGGTTATTTCAACAGATTTCTGTGAAGCTTTTTCACCAAATGAAATCTGTGCTTCGACTGTAGGAATTATCGATATTATTAGAAAAATTACTAAAAATCCACAAACCTTACTATTCATTTATCCCACTGTTACATGAAGCATTTGTGCTTTTTCCAAAGGACAATCATTACCATCTCTTTGAAGATTAACAATTTTATCTGCAACATCCATGCCTTCAGTCACTTCCCCAAATACAGTATATTGTTTATCTAAGAATGCACTATCTGCAGTAACTATGAAAAATTGTGAACCTGCACTATCAGGATCTTGTGATCTGGCCATAGACACTATGCCTCTTAAATGGGATCTTGAATTAAATTCGGCCTTTATGTTGTACCCAGGTCCTCCCATACCCCAAGAACCTTTGTTATCTGTTTTTGTATTTGGATCTCCTCCCTGAATCATGAATCCAGGAATAACTCTATGGAATAAAGTACCATCATAAAATCCATCTTTGGCTAATTTTTCAAAATTTCTAACTGTTTCAGGAGCTAATTCAGGCAGAAGTTTAAATGTAATATTCCCAAAATTGGTTTCAATATTCACACTGCTCAATAGGACTCTTTTAACGTCTTATCATAAGAGTCTTTTGTGAAATTTGTTTTAAAAATTATTATTAATATTTTAACTATGTTGAAAATTTCATATTTGCTTGTACGTTTTTCGTTGAGGAATTTATTTTGTTGAGGACTTTGAAAAAATAATTTTTTGTTAAAAATAAAATCCAAATTTTTTATATGATGATTTTTACTTTTCAAAAAGTTATAGTCTTATATAGAAGAATTAAAGTTTAGAATCTGTTGAATCGTACAAACCAAAGCACGATAATTAAAGAAGCAATTAATTCTTATCTTGACAAAGGGGTAACGGACAAACAGGATATCTACACCAAAGTAGTTGATGAACTAGGTGTTCCAAGACCAACTGTAAGAAGAGTTGCAAGAGATCTTAGAACTGAACTCTTACAAAAAATCCAAATCTTACAATCAGATATGCCTAAAGTATCTAGTACCACTGAAGAAGACGAATAAATTCGGCTCCTTTTTCTTTTTAATTCTTATATTATTTTCTGGTTTTCATCATTACTGTTATAAATAATGAATTTTTTAAATTATTATGGGATATTTGGGAAACCATTTGGCCACTGTTTCCACAGGAATTTTTGCAGCTGTATTAACAGGACTCTGGGCGTTTTGGGATTTATCTCCAGTACTAGATTTTATTTTTCTGATGGCAGTTCCAATAACATGGTTCATGACTTTTACATGTTGGATATCTCAAAAAAGTACTGATTACATGCACAATCATGGTTTATCTCATGCTCAAATAGAAAAAAAAAGCTTGAGTAGTACACAAACCATTCAAACAACTAGTGGAAATCAAATTACTCTTTCAGAAATTAAACAAGCACAATCTGATTTATCTGCAGAATTAAACAATCTAAAAGAGTCTGTTAAACTCAAAGATGGTGAAATTGAAAGATTAAATCAAGAAATTTCAAATTTACAAACACTTGTTCAAATTGAATCATTAAAAACAGAATTAGCTAATCTAAAAATGCTAGCTTCTAAAAGAAAATAATCTATTTTAATCTAATTTTTGCAATGAGAGCATTCTATACCATGATTTTCCTTACAACCAGGACAACTAACTGCACCACCAAAATGACATTTGCAAGAACATAATTCAGTTGGATCTTGTTTTACACTCAATAATTATCAAAAGTGATGTTAGTATTTGATTCTTCCAATTTTGAGTAAAATAACTAAAATTTCAATCATAAGTCTACCATTACAAATTTTCCAATAATAGATCTTGTTTCCTGGAATTTTTAAATAATTAATTTGCAGAATCACCAGAAAACTATTGAAAACATAATTAATTTTTCATTTAAAAATATACTATTCGAATTAATTTTTTTAAAACTTTCTAAAGGGATCAATTAAAGGAAAATTCTTTTAAAATTAAAATCTTCATAATAATTAATTAATAATTTAGACATTATTAGAAATCTATTCTCAAAAAAATATAAATTATTATGTTCATATAATAATTCAAAATTATTTACTTTTGGAAAAATAAATTGTTATGTAAAAAATTTAATCGTGATGTAATTTAGAAGCAATCTCTAAAGTTTCATCTACCATTTCTTTTAGTCTATTTTGTACATCTTCATCTGATATACTATTATCATTAATTGATTCGGTGGTCAAAAATACTGCCTTTGGATTTGTTATTACTCTAAAATAGGATAATAATTGAGTGATTAATGTTTGCACATTTACAAAACCAATATTTCCAGAAGCCAAAATTGTTATCCCTGCAACCTTTCCAGCAGTTTTTTTATAATTAATGTACTCAAACAAATTTTTCAATGATGAACTAAAAAATGAATTATAGATTGGAGAACCAATTAACCACACATCTGCATCCATTATATCATTTGCCGCAGTCTTTGTAGGCTCATTATATTCTTCTTCAGGTCCTCTATAGCATTCTATTTGGCCTTCTGATAAATTAATTAATTTTGTATCTTGATTTTTTGATTTTGTATATTCATAAACATATTTCATAATAATTTGTGTATTGGCATTTTTTCTTGGACTACCTGAAATTACTACAACTTTCATGTATCAAGAAATTTGTTTTTCTATTTAAGTCTCAATGAATTTTTAAAATTAACGGGCTTGGAGGGCTTCGATCCCTCGACCTGTAACTTAGGAGGCTACTGCGCTATCCATGTTGCGCGTCAAATTGACTCTGCGCCACAAGCCCAGCAAAAAAAATACTCTTAATTATTTAAGCGTAATCGAGATTTTCATTGATCAATTTCTGGATACTTATCCAGTCTTTATTTTCTTTATCATTCCATTTTTCAAAATATACAACATCTTTCAATTCAAGTCTTGGTAGCCATCCTGCAGTTTCAAGATCTGGTTTTTCAGCAAATTCATCAACATATCCTAAACACAAGTATGCAACAGGAATTACATGTTCAGGTAATTCTAGAACTTCTTTTAATGCTTCATTTGATAGTATACTTACCCATCCAAGACCTACTCCTTCTGTTCTTGCTGATAACCATAAATTTTGAATCGCACAACACACACTGTAAAGACCTGCCTCAGGAATACTTGATCTACCTATTACAAATGGACCAAATTTTGTAGGATCATATGTTACACACACATTTACTGGCGATTCTGAAATTCCTTCTAACTTGAATGAAAGATACTTTGATCTTTTTGGTTCTTCAATTAATTGTGATGAGCGTTTTTTTTCTTCCTGAAAAGATTCTTTTATCTTCTTTTTTGTTTGATCATTTTTAATTAAAATAAAATTCCATGGCTGAGAAAATCCAACAGATGGTGCATGATGTGCAGCATGAAGAATTTTTGATAAAATATCATCCTCTATGGGCTTGGAGGTAAAGTGAGATCTAACATCTCTTCTTGAATAAATTGCCTTATAGAAGCCTAGTTTTTCCTCTTCAGTAAAATCATCTGTCAATATACTTCTCCTTCATTCTTCTTTTGTTAAACGTTAATAATGTCAATCTTTAGTTTTGTACTTCAATGGGCCGGTAGTCTAGCTGGTTAGGATACCGCCTCGACACGGCGGTGATCGTGAGTTCGAATCTCACTCGGCCCACTTTTAATAACCAGTTTTAAATTCATTTTCTACTTCACTCCATGAGGATTGGGTAATGATAGTTCCCTCAGCACTAAAACTTGTAATTTTATTATCTATCATTGCTTGATAGGTTTCTGAATTAACATCTTCCATACTCAGAAGAAATATGTTTTTTAAAGGAATTTCAGCACCTGAACTAAACAAAGCCCTTCCAGGTAATGTAATATCCGCTGTTGAATATAATCCTGAACCCAACAAGGTTCCATCTCCATAAAGCTTGTAGTCTATTACTGAAACTGTGAATGTCTTATCACTAGGATTTTTTACTAGAAAAGTAACATTAAATTTTGCTTGATTGTTTATTGTGTTCACATCTATTAATTCCACATTTGTTAATTCTATCTCAACTTGATCAAGTTCATCATTATCAAGACTAGCATAGAAAACAATTCCACCCATTAATGCAAAAACACCAGCTACTGCTGCATAAACTGTCATTTTGCTTTGAAGGGCCATTCCAACGTATCAGATTATGTACAACTAAAAAACGTTGTCAAGATCCAAATACATAATATTTAATCTGAAATATCATTATCTATGACTGCACTAGAACAAGCAATTCTAACATGGATTCATCTTGTTTCAGCTGCAATATGGGTGGGAGGTTCACTTTTCATTGGAATTGTTTTCTCTCCACTTCTAAAAACAATGACACATTCAATTGAAGAGAGAATGCAAATTATGATTCGTGTTGGAAGACGATTCAACAAAGTTGCTGTTCCATCACTAATCATTTTGATGGCAACAGGATTATACAGTTCACACATGTTGCTTGGAAAACCTGAATTACTTGTAGCTACAAGCTATGGAACTTTCCTTATAATCAAAATTATTCTTGTTATTGGATTAGTTATTACGTATGCCATACATGTTAGGGTAATTCGTAAAGATATTGAAGAAAAAATTATGTCAAACCAAATGTCAGAACCTCAAATTCAAAAATTAAGAAAAAAGATTATCATTCTTGGAGAAATTACAGTAGTGCTGTCAATTGCAATTTTATTTTTTGCATCATTACTTGATGCTGGGGTTTGAAATTCCTTCTATTATCACTTCAAACCCATTACTCAATCTTCCTATTCCATATTTACAACCTGTAATTTTTGATGTTACAAACAAATTTGTTTCTAAATGCTTTGAAATTTCGTTTACAACAAACGTTGTTTTTCCAGGGCATAAACTTGCAGGAACTACAAGCATATCAGCTAAATTCACATCTACTCCTTGTGGATTTTTAATAAATTTTTCAAAATTCAAATTAAAACTTTGAGTTTTATTATCAAATAAAGCATCTACCCCAATTATAGAATTTTCATCAATGCTGTAAATTAATAAAGATGCTCCAGTATCAATTGCCTCTTGATTATTAATTTCCACTTTGACTTTAAAATTTTCATCAGTTAATTTCTTTTTAATACGCTGAATTTCTTTTTCAATTACTTCAATTGCAATTTTTGAAAATGTACAAATTATTTTTACATTATTTGTTTTTCTCTTTGAAAATGATGTTGATTTTAATTTAGAAGGAATAACTTGTAATTTTATTTCTCCACCTCCTTTTGGATAGTAACCTCGTTTAATTAATTCAAGAGAAAATTTTATTCCCATTCTAGAATATGTTTCTTTTAGCACATGCTGTGTATAATCAATGCAAGGACTCCAAAGAACATCTGTACCACCCTTAATTGTTAAACTTAGTTTTTTTTGAGAAATTGCAACTACAGGAATTAAAACCTGTAAAATTAAAGATATACTACCAGCAGTTCCAACATCTTCACTTAATTCTAAACTACCTATATCTCCTGGAATAAATTTTAATTCTGTTGAACCAATTTCTGCTCCAATCACTTTTGCATTTGAAATTTTTTGAAGAATTCTTATCGATGTTAGATGTTGTGGTCTTAATCCAGAAACTTTTCTATTCTTCCTAATATTCTCTAAATGGATTGATTGTTTTGTAATACATGAAATTGCAATTGCTGAACGAATGATTTGACCTCCTCCTTCACCATGTCCACCATTAATTTTTAAAAATTCCACAATGTTTTTCATTCATTACTCTTTATGATACTTTTTTTACACTGATATTTTCTATATTTTTGTATGAATGGATTGTTAATAGGAAGATTTCAGCCCTTTCACTTGGGTCATCTTGAAGCCTTGAAGTTTGCATTATCTAAAGTTGATAAATTATGGTTAGGCTTAGGTAGTTCTAACAAATCTCCAGAAAAAAATAATCCCTTTTCTGCTGAAGAACGTAAAGAAATGATCCTATCCTCAATTGATGATTCTATGAAAAATAAAATTGAAATTTATTTTATTCCTGATTTGGATAATCATGTAAAATGGATTGAAAAAATAGATGCCATTGTACCAAAATTTGATATAGTTTTCTCAAATGATGAATTAACAAAACATCTGTATTCAAAAAGAATCGTTCAAGTTATTTCTATTCCATTTTTGAAACGAGATGAATTATCTGGTACTCATATACGAGATCTAATTATTAGCGATCAAAAATGGGAACATCTTGTTCCTAAAGGTTCAAAAATTTTTTTGATTAATAATAGTGCTAATGATCGTTTGAAAAATCTCTAATTATAAATAAACCCCATATAGTATTGATTGTAGATTACACATGGAATATCTTTCAATGCTTCCTGGTCCAACAAATGTACCTAATAGAGTAATGAGGGCAATGCTTGCACCAATTATTAATCATAGAAGTGATGATTTTGTTGAACTATACACTGACGTAGTAGACAAAACTCAACAAGTATTTGAAACACAAAATGATATTGTAGCTTTATCTGCATCTGGAACTGGTGCAGTAGAAGCTGGTGTTGTAAATTTAGTTAAAAAAGGTGACAAAATCATTATTCCTGTCAATGGAGAATTCAGTAATAGATTATCTCAACTAATTGAAGGGCAGGGAGCTAATGTTGTTAAACTTCAAACTCCGCCAGGAGAGAATGCAACTTTTGATCAAGTAAAAGAAGCATTTGATAATAATAAAGATGTAAAGGCATTCTATGTTGTCCACAATGAAACTTCTACTGGAACAATGGTCAATTATCTTGATAAAGTATCTGACTTGACATCTAGAAATGATGCATTCTATGTTGTAGATTCTGTTTCATTACTTGGTGGTGCTCAACTACCAGTTGACAAATGGAATATTGATGTATGTATGACTGGTGCACAAAAAGCAATTGCTGCTCCACCTGGTATCTCACCAATATCTGTAAGCGCTAAAGCCAAAAAATACATGATAGAAAATCCACCATCTACAATGTATTTCAATTTAGCTAGATATTTCAAATATTATGATGAGGAAAAGCATACTCCTTTCACACCTGCACTTCCATTACTTTATGCATACAGAGAAGCATTATCAATAATGTTGGAAGAAGGATTACAAAATGTCTTTAAACGTCATAAAGTTTGTTCAGATGCATTATACTCTGGTCTAAGTGCAATGGGTCTATCTCCATTTGCAAAAGAAGAAGATCGTTCTATCTCAATTGTTGCATTAAATTACTTGGATGGACTTGAAGACAAAACTTTCAGAAATACACTTGCTGATAAATTCAAGGTTTTAGTTGCTGGTGGATTTGGTAATCTTAAAGGTAAAGTATTCAGAGTTGGATGTATGGGTGAAGTTAGTCCATATCATGTAATGAGAACTATTTCAGCAATTTCATCTACGTTAGCAATGATGGGCTATGATGTAGATGCTAAAGCAGGACTCAAAACTGCAGAAGAAAAATTAAAAGCTCTCTAAACCCTGTTAACTTAATATAAGGAAATTCGAGAACGATCCCATTGACTTTCGATAAAGGTTCATTAATTCTAGTAGATTATACTGCTAAAGTAAAAGATACTGAAGAAATTTTTGATACTACTATTGAGGAAGATGCAAAAAAACATTCTATTCATGAACAAAATGTCAAGTATCAACCAAAATTAGTTTCTATTGGTGAAGTATCTTATCCAGTTCTCAAAGGATTGGATGAAGCACTTGCTAAAACTTCCGTTGGTGATAAACTAACAGTTGAAGTTACCCCAGACAAAGGATTTGGAGAAAGAGATTCTGGTAAAGTTAGAATGATTCCACTTAGAAAACTAGGTGAGGATGCAGAGAAAGTTTCTGTTGGTGATACAATTGAAGTTGATAATAAAAGAGGAATAATTCGTTTTATTGGTTCTGGTAGAGTACAGATAGACTACAACCATCGATATGCAGGAAAAACTATCCTATTTGATGTCAACGTAATTAAATCTCTTGATTCTCCAAATGACAAAATTGATGGAATTCTAAAAAATAGATTACCTGTTGAGGATACAAAAATTTCATTTGAATTAAAAGATAAAGAGGCTAGCGTTACAATTCCTGAAGAAATTTTACGTGCTGATGGTTTACAAATTATGAAACATTTTATTCAATTGGATATTTTCAAATTTGTTCCAACATTAGAAAAAGTGAATTTCATCGAAATACATGTTAACAAACAAACTCAGGAAAAGAAAGTAGAAAAAACCCCTGAAAAAACACCCGAACAAAAAACTGCTTAAATTACTTTAGTACTTTTTGCAAGATTCATTGCTTTTCGTTCTGTCATTTCTACCTCTTTCAGAATTGTATATCTCTCAGGTCTCAAGTCTTGGGCAATTACAAGTGCATCTATAATTTGATCTTCTGATACACCAATCTGTTTTGCAGTTGTTGGAGCGCCAAGGTCTTTGAGAGTCTTTGCAATTTTTTTCCAATCTTGACCTTGAAGTTTTGAAATCAAAATAGATCCTAATCCACATTTTTCACCATGCAATCCTTTTCCAGGTGCAATCTTATCTAATGCATGAGAAAAAAGATGTTCTGCTCCTGAACATGGTCTACTACTTCCTGCTATACATGATGCAACTCCTGCACTAATTAGAGCCTCTACGATTACTCTTGCATCAAGTCCTTTTTTGGAATATTTACTTGAATTCTCCATGACAATATTTGCACTCATTAATGCCAAATCTGCTGAATATCTACCATAATACTCACCAGTTTTTTCATGACCCAATTGCCAGTCTTTAACAGCAATGATATTTGCAATTAAATCTCCACATCCACTTGAAAGCAATCTAGTAGGGGCTTTTTTTATAATATCAATATCTACAAAAACTCCTAAGGGAGCGCTTGCTATAATTGAATGTGGTTTGTCTGTTTTAACTGAAACAAATGGACTTGCCATTCCATCATGAGATGCTGCAGTTGGTACACTTACAAATGGTATATCCAGATTAAAAGAAACCATTTTAGCAGTATCAACAGAACGTCCTCCACCAATTCCTGCTACGATATCACTATGATCTTTTTTAACGTCTTTTTCAATTTTTGTTAGACTAGCAATCTGATTATCTTTTGATAAATGCCAAACAAACTGAATTTTTTTTGATTTTAATGATTTCTCAATTTTTTCTTTAAGAATTTGTTTTACATGAATTCCTGAAATTAGAGATACTTTCTTAGGTTTACTAAGATTATGAAGAAAATCACCAAATTCTGAGATATTTTTTTCACCTACTACAATCTGTCTTGGCAATTCCATGGTATGTGATTGCATGCGATCCTGATTTTTTGTCATTATTTATGATTTCAAGTGATCAAAAAGTTATTTAAAAGGGTGAGATGCCATTCACTTTATCTTAAAAGGTGTATTTTTGTCAAATAATGTTGAAGAAAAAATTCTGCACGGGACTACCACTGTAGGTATCAAGGCTAGAGATGGTGTTGTATTATGTGCAGATATGCGAGCCAGTGCAGGCTATTTTATCGCAAATAACAATACTATGAAAATCCAGAAAATTGATTTACATGCAGGATTAACATTGGCTGGCGGTGTTGCAGACGCCCAAAATATTGTTGATATTTTACGTTATCATTCAAATCTTCATAGAGTTGAAAAACAAGGACCAATCTCTATTCATTCCCTTTCCAGACTTTGCTCATTAATATTCCATCAAAATCGTGGTTATCCATTTATGGCTGATATTCTAGTTGGCGGTTATGATGCAAATGGTCCTGCTTTATTTAATATTGATATGTTTGGCTCAGTTGAAGAAAAATCATATGTTACTACAGGTAGTGGTTCGCCAGTAGCTTATGGTTTACTTGAAGAAGAATATAGAGATGATCTTACAGTCGAAGATGCAAAAAAAATAGCTCTAAGAGCTGTAAAAGCTGCAATTGTTAGAAACATTGGAACAGGCGATGGAATTAACATCGCAATAATGGATAAAGATGGATTCCGTCTTTTGACAGAAGAACAAAAGAAAGCAGTTATCGAACTTTAGTGATTTAATGCAAAGAAAACAACAACAAAAAGAATTACCTCCTAGTAGCCAGAATATAATGGCAACCATACTGCAAAGTATCCCAAAGGAGGCAAGTGTTACAAAAATAGAATACGAAGGCCCAAGAATTGCACTTTACACAAACTCCCCTAGATATCTTATGGAAAACAATGAAACAATTTCAAATCTTGTAAATATTATCAAAAAAAGAATTGTTGTAAGAACTGATGAATCAATTAGAAAACCTGAAGATGAAGCTAGAAGAATAATTGCAGAATGTGTTCCAGAAGAAGCAAAGCTACAAGGAACAATATTTGATACTGCTACGGGCGAAGTTTCAGTTGAAGCAAAAAGACCTTGGTTATTACAAAGAAATGCAAAAGAGTTCAACCATGCTGAAGTTACTGAAAAAATGGGCTGGAAATTACGTATTAGAAAGGCTACCACTATTCCTTCAAGAACTATTCAAACTATCAACGCAACCCTCAAACAATCATCTGCTGAGAGAAGCAAACAACTCAAACAAGTAGGCGATGAAATTTTTAGACCTCGATTATCCCAAAGAACTGAAGTTTCTCTTTATACCCTTGGTGGCTTTGGCCAAGTTGGAAGATCTTCATTATTACTATCAACACCTGAAAGCAAAATCTTAATTGATTGTGGAATTAATCCTGGTGCCCGCTCTCCAATGGATGCATATCCTAGGTTGGATTCTCTAAATATCACACTAGATGAACTTGATGCAATAGTTATTGGTCATGCGCACTTGGATCATACAGGATTTTTACCGGCTTTGTGCAAATATGGTTACAAAGGTCCAATCTACTGTACTGAACCAACCCTTCCTATGATGAATTTAATTCAATTAGATGCAATCAAAGTAGCAGCTGCTCAAGGTAGAACTCCAATTTATTCTGAAAGAGATGTAAAACAAATCATGAGACAGACTATCACATTACCCTATGGAACTGTAACTGATATTTCTCCTGACATTAAACTGGTTCTTGCAAATGCAGGTCACATACTTGGTTCTGCATTGTGCCATTTTCATATTGGAAATGGTGATCATAACTTTGTTTATTCCGGGGATATTAAATTTGGAAAAAGTATTCTGTTTGAAGCAGCAAGTTGGAATTTCCCTAGAGTTGAGACACTGTTGATAGAAAGTACATACGGTCTAAAAGAAGACATTCAACCAACAAGACAGGAAGTAGAATCTGCTTTCATTAATGCAGTTAACAATACATTGGCTGATGGAGGTAAAGTTTTGATTCCAATTCCAGCAGTTGGACGTGCACAAGAAATTATGATGGTAATTGATCACTATATGAAATCAGGAGAAATGATTGAAGCTCCAGTATTTACCGAAGGAATGATATCTGAGGCTTCTGCGATCCATGAATCATATCCTGAATATCTTGCAAGAGAATTAAAACAAAAAATCTTAGAGACTGATGACAATCCATTTGATTCAGAATATTTCACTAACATTGAGCATAGTGATGCTAGAGAAGAACCAATGCGAGAAAACTCACCATGTATTATTTTAGCAACATCAGGAATGTTAGAAGGAGGACCTGTTTTAGAATATTTCAAAAATATTGCACCTGACAAAAAAAGTAAAGTTCTATTTGTTTCCTATCAAGTTAATGGAACTCTAGGAAGAAGAGTTCTTGATGGTTCTAAACAAGCAACCATGTTAGGAAAAGAAGGGAAAGTTGAAGTTGTCACAATTAATTGTGGTGTTGAAAAACTAGATGGATTTAGTGGTCACAGTGATTACAATCAATTAATGTCATTTGTACAAAGATTAAGACCAAAGCTTCGAAGAGTACTTGTTAATCATGGTGAACGCAAAAAATCAGAAAATCTTGCAATGAATATTAGACGAATGTATAGAGTACCAGCTCACTATCCTCAAATTCAAGAAGCAATAAAATTATTTTAGATCGTATTCTGGTTTCCAAATTTTTATGTTAGATGGAGCAACAATAATTCTTTCTTCACCTAATCTTGCAATATCTGCATCAGCAGCTTTTGCAATAGAATACAATTCTTCAACAACTTTTCTTAATTGGTCGACATCCTTCTGAGCTAACGGTGTAACTCTTAAAATCAAAATCATCTCTTTTTTGATGTCTTCTTTAATGGAATGAACATCGCTGATGTCTCTAATTGTTATAGCCTTGAGATATGTTGGGCTTTCTTGTTTTTGCATCCTATTGAAAATCTGATCTACTCCTTCAAAAACTCTTCTTTAATTCTGACTAATTTTTTTAAAAATTCACGCCTACATTCTAAATTTAATGTAAGATTCTTCTTCTGTACACTGAGAACTAACTTCTTCAACTAAATCATTATTTTTTACTGTAACAATCCAATCTTGACTTTTTGGCGCATCTGAATATCTTAGTGTTACAGATGCTGCAAATCCCACATGAGATTTTGCATTCTTACCTCGTAAAATTGAAACTGGTCCTAGATGATCTTTTGCTTCAAGTAAAATATCTCCAGGTAATGCAATTGCTTTGATCATTTCATTTTCATCTTTATTTCTTCCAACAACAAATTTTGTTTCTTCATCTAATCTGAAATGCCTTCCAATTTTTAACAAATCAATATCATTTATCGTTGGAGTTTCAACATGTTCAAACAAATCTTTAGCTTTAATTCCAAACTGTGGTTCTGTTAACAGACAACCGCCACCGGCATTTGGTGGATTTTCAATTCCATATTTCTTTGCCATTTCTAATTGATTTCGTCTTGTTCGGCCTCTTATCATTCCAAGATTCTCTCTTTTGATCAATCCTTCTTTTTCGGGATCCGTTTCTGGAAGTAATCCAGCAGATAATGGTCTTACAATTTTTCCAACTAGACCTGATTCTTTTTCAATAATACTTAATGAAGGCGCATGTTGACTCATTGGACGTTGTCCTAATACTTCACCAGATATGATAAACTCTGCACCAATTTCTTCCATGTGTTTTTTTGCAGCATCAAACATCATAGTTCTGCAATCAACACATGGATTGAAACCAGCACCAATACCATGTTTTGGATGCTTTAACATCTCAATATATTCATCACCAAGATAAACAGTTTTTAAATTAACATTTAGATCATCAGCTCGCTCTCTAATTTCAAATCCACATCCTCTCCCACAATCAAAATCACAAAATGGGGTTTTTATTGCAACAGCTGAAACATCAAATCCTTGCTCTTGCATCATACGTACTGCAAGTTGACTATCTAGACCTCCTGATAATAAGGCAACAACTTTTTTCTTTTCTTTTTCTTCTGTCACACCGATCAAATTTAATTTTCCATATACAAACTTTACATCATACATAAATTGAGAATGTGAGCGTTAATCTTGTATGAAAGAAAGAAGAAAGAATCTTCTAAAATTTGCTCAAAAGATTGATTGTGATACACTAGTAACATTTGAGCCTGAAAATTTGTTTTACATGACTGGATTTTGGGGTGAAGCAATTGGATTGCTAGAAAAAAATGGAAAAACCACAATCATTTCCCCAGAGTTAGAAATAGGTAGGGCACGAGAAGAATCTGAAGATTGTGATGTGATTACAGCAGAGCGCGGAACAGGCTTGATTTCTTCTTTAATTGATAAAATCAATAAAAATCAAGTTTGTACTGATTGCCAAAACTATTCTGTAATGATGTCTCTGAAAAAATCTATTCCAAAAATCAAACCATCAATAGAACCATTTTACAATTCCCGAATCATTAAAGACGAAAAAGAAATCAAAATTCTCAAAAAAGCATCTAAAATAATAGATGAGATGTTCAATATTTGCTCAAAAAAGATGAAAGTTGGTCAAAAAGAATCTGAATTACAAACAATTCTAATGACATATGCAATGGAGCAAGAAATGTTTGATACTGGTTACAAATCCACTCTTAATCCACTGATAATTGCCGGTGGCCCAAATGGTGCACTTCCTCATGCACAAGTCACACAAAGAAAATTCAAAAAAGGTGATTTGGTTGTGACGGATCTTACACTACGATACAAAGGATATGTCTCTGATGCAACTCGAACTTTTGCACTTGGAAAAATTTCACAACAAGCAAATGAAGCATATGAAATTGTTAAAGAATCCCAAAAACTTGGTCTAAAAGCTGTAAAACCTAATGTAGACTGTAAAGATATAGATCTTGCTTGTAGAAAATACATTGAAGATAAAAATTATGGAAAATATTTTATTCATTCTACTGGTCACGGCATTGGATTAGAAGTGCATGAACTACCAACTATTTCGTATCGAAGTGAAACAAAATTAGAAAAGAATATGGCAATTACTGTTGAACCAGGAATTTACATTGAAAACAAATTTGGAATTCGCATTGAGGATTCGTTGATTGTAAAAGATAAACCGATTGTAATGCATAAATTTACTAAAGATTTAGTTCAAATTTGAGCCTAATCGTAAAAATCCACTAAATCAATAATATGTTTTGAATCTTGATTGTTTGATGTAATTTTTTCTAAACTTTTATCTATATTCCAATCATAATTCAACTCACCCTTGTATGATTTGAAATTTAATATTATGTTATACTCTTCACCATTAATTTTTGATATAGTTAAATCAACTACTGTTTTTTTATGATCAAAAATTTTCTCATTTGAATACTCTTCATTAATATTATTAGTAATTGCATCCATTACAGTTAATCCCAAACCATTTGGCCCGTTATAATTCATCAAAATATCCAATACTTGTTTTTCTTCAGATGTTAGTTCTGGAAAACTACTTTCAAGATCTCCTTTTGTTAATTCTGGAATTACAAATATGATAAACATTGCAATCAAAGCAAGATAAATTGGTGCTCTTTTCTTTAGAAATGATTTAAAATCATTCTTTTTTGGCTTTCCTTCTTTTTTCTTGTTTTCTTTTACCATTCCTGAATCCTAGTATTTTGCAGTTAAAATTAAAACTTGCCAAGGAAATACAATATTTCCATTTTTCTTTGTATATTGAGTTGTTTTTTCTTTTACCATCTGTTTCAATTCTTTTCTTTTACAAATTTCCAATTCGTTTAGTTTTGCTTTTAATGGTTTTGCTACGTATTTGATATAATTTTTCCAATAATCTTCAAATTTTCCAGGACTGTAATGAAAAATAAATTCTTTAACTGAAATTTTTGAGAATCCTGATTTACTAATTTCTGCTCTTAATGCAGATTTTGTACCAAATCTATCAAGATCTGGAGAACCCGGTGGTATGTAATCTGGAATGAATTTGATTACTGAATCTAAAATATTACTAAAGAATGGGACTTTTTCTCTACTACCATGAACTGAAATGCCAATTTTACCTGATTTTTTGAGGCTATTTTTCATATTTTTTAGTGCTTTACTGGCATTTGGAAAGAAAAACAATGCGTACTGACAGGTAATAATATCAAATTTTTTTAAAAAGCTAAAATTTTCAGCATCAATATTTAAAAAATCTAAATTAGATTTTTTACCATTCCATTTTTTTGCAATATTAATTGCAGTACTAGAAGTATCAGCTCCTACAACATATCCTGAACTTCCTATTTTTTTTCTAATTTCTTTTGTAACAACACCAGTACCACATGCAACATCTAACACAGAATCTCCTTTGCCAATGTTTACTAATTCTACCAATTTGGAAGTACTTTGAAAGGGACCTTCACAAACACTTGCCCATCTTTTATGATAACGTGGAGCTACCTCATTCCATACAGTAATGTTTCTTTTTTTATATTCAATTGATTTTAGATTTGACAACTTTATACTAGTCCTGTAAATCTGATTTTAATGTTCGTCCTGTTTCATGAAAATATCTATGTTCAATTTTTTTTAAGATTTCTTCGATTTTAAAATTATCTACATATTTCTTTTTCTTTTTTTCTCTAAATTCTTTGTATTGTGATAATAATTTTCTTAGCTCAGAATTTTTCATGTTAGTTTCTTTTCAATTTCATTTCTGATTAATTTTACAATTTTTTCTTTTTTCTTTAATCCTGAAGATATAATTTTTTTATTATCAATAATTAAGATTTGATTATAATCCGGATTTTTTTGATATTTACTTCCAATATCATTTGCAATTATAATATTTGCATCAACATCTTTTAGCTTTTTTTGAGCTGATTTAATTAAAGCACTTTTAGAAATATTTGATTCAGCTTTGAATCCCACTATTAACGCATCTTTTTGAAATTTTCTTACCTGATCTATGATTTTTGGCGTCTTTTTGAGCCTAATTGTCAGAGATTTATTATCACTTTTAATCTTGGATTTAGATGGATTTTCTGGAGTATAATCTGATGTAGCTGCTGCCAAAATTACAACATCAAATTTTTTCTTTAGCTCATTTTTTACAACATCAAACATTTCTTTTCCTGTTTTTACATTGATTATTTTAGCACCCTTTGGTGGTTGTTTATTTCCTGGACCATAAACAATAGTAACTTTAGATCCTGCTGAAATTAATTCAGAAGCTAAAAGAACCCCAGTTTTACCAGAACTAAGATTTGTTATTACTCTTACTGGATCAATGTATTCTATTGTAGGTCCTGCAGTCATCAATATTTTTTTATTTTTTAATTTTGATGTAAAACCAAATTTTTTCAATACAATATCTAAAACATCTTCTGGTTCTGGAGCTTTTGCTTTTCCTTCAATCATTTGTGGGCTAAGAAACTGAATTTTATTTTTTAAAAATTCAATATTTTTTTTAACAGCTAAATTATCATACATTGATTCATGCATAGCTAAACACATTAGAATTGGAATCTTTGAACCAAAACCTACTGTGAGTACTGTTGATACGGGTGTATCATCTATTCCATTTGCAAGTTTTCCTAGTGTATTTGCTGTTGCAGGATAGACAATTACTAAATCTGATTGTTTGTAATCGGCTAATTTGATATGTTCTAATTCACCAGTGAGTTTTGTTATAACTTTATTTCCAGTTGCCCATTTAAAATAATCTGGTTGTATCAGTTTTGTCACTGCATTACTTGCAACACATGTGACATCAGCACCATGTCTCATCAATAATCTTGCTAACTCAATTGCTTTGTAAGCTGCAACACTACCTGCAACACAAAGAACTATTTTTTTCCCTGTAAGCTCTACACCTTTTGATGAAACAATATCCAGTGATGGATGATTTTTTTTCTTAACTGCCAATTTGCTCACGTAGTTTTTTCAATTCCTCCTCCTCCATTGAAAACCAGTTTTCCTCTGCAGGAAATGTGCCTGAAATTACATCATTTTTGTAATCCTCAAGTGATTTTACAATATCTTCAGACAGATTCATGTATCTTTTAGCAAATTTAGGTTTGATTTTTTCGTACATTCCAAGTAAATCTTGTATAACTAGTACTTGTCCATCACATCCTACACCCGAACCAATCCCAATAATTGGCACACTCACTGTTTGAGAAATTATCTCTGCTACCTCATGACTCACCATTTCTAGAGCAATACTGAATACTCCTGCTTCTTCAAGCTCTTTAGCATCTTCAATTAATTTCATTGCAGACGCTTTTGTTTTTCCTTGAACTTTGTATCCTTGTGAAAGTGTTGTTGTTTGTGGTTGAAATCCAATATGGCCCATAACTGGAATTCCAATATCTACAATGGCACTAATTGTTTCAGCCATTATAGAACCACCTTCAAGTTTTACAGCATCAGCTCCTGCTTTGATTAATTTTCCAGAATTATTAATGGCATCTTCAATACTTGCTTGATATGACATAAAAGGTAAATCCGATACTAACAATGAATTTTTTCTTGCTCTACTTACTGATTCTGTAAATATACACATTTGCTCCATTGTAACATTTAGTGTATTTTCATATCCCAACATTACCATACCTGCACTGTCGCCAACTAATAGTACATCAATTCCTGCCTTATCGCAAAGAGAAGCTAAACTATAATCATAACTAGTTATAACTGAAATTTTCTTTTTTTCTTTTTTCATATTTATGATATCTTGAACTGATTTATGCAATTCTTGCTCTCCTTGTCAAATTATTTTTTATTTGAATAACATTTCCAGCCAAGTTTTTTTTATTATCAAAATCATTAACAATCTTTTGAAGGGCACCATCATTTTTCTTTGAGAGTTTTTTACATTCTTCAATCAGCAAATCTATTGCACGTGTTACATTATCGACAATTGTTATATTTGCAGTATGTGAAGTTCTAGAAAGTGGATTTAGATCAAAAGTAATTACAGTCTTTCCTGCATTTCTTAATGCCATAGTTCTATCTCCATCTTCTAAAGGTACGACTACTACATCTGCTGCAAAAATTCCATTTTTATCCACTATTCTTCTTGCAGAATCTATTCCATGTAACTTTGTAGATGAATTAGGATTTGAACCTAGAATCTCTTTTGCACCAGATTTTTTGAGAGTGTTAATGATGGCCTGCTTTCTAGTTTTATTTGCATAAAACAAATTTACCTCTAGTTTAGCCTTGATTTCCCTTGATAATTTGACAATTTCTTTAGGGCATAGTGCTGCAATATTTCCATTAACTGAAATGACAGGCAGTTTTGCTAGAAGAAGTTGTGCTGCAGCAGCCTTGATTGCACTTTTTGCAAATTTTCCAGTTTTTTCTCCTAAAAGATAATCAAATGCTTCACCTCTACCTTGAGCAAGTAATCCTTCTTTTGCAACTAATCCATTATCAAATCCTTTTACAAGTTTCTCACGGATAAATAATGATTTAGCTCTTGGATGTGATTTTGGAATTAAAGACATATGATTTCAATTAATTAAGAAGAACTCGTGCTCCTTGATTATCTACCTCTGATTTTATAATCATTCCCTCTGGATATTTCTGTAAAATATCCAAAACATCATTTTGTTTTTCTTTAGGAATCATTGAAAAAACTGTTTCACCAAATAATGCAATTCCACATTTGATATCCTTCTGAGATAGTTCATCAACTAATTTTTGCATTCTTGGAGTCATAACATCTACATATTTTGCAAATTCTAAAGACATATCTTGAAAATGTTCATAATTTTTTGATTCTAGTAATCTATTTACCATTTTTCCACCAAGACCATTAATTTGAGACAAACGTTCTTTGATGAATTTGTTTGTAGAAATTGGAGAAAAACATATCATTATAATTATAATTTCATCTGTAGTTATTTTTTCAACATTTCCAATTCCAGGTGCTCCTGGTTTAACACGAATTTCAAAACCTCCATGATATGATGCTAAAACATCACCAAGTCCTGTTTTACAATTTACTTCTGCATTATGCGCTATTTGTCCAATCATCGTTCTATCTAATTTAGTATTAAGAGCTTGATCCAATGCAAAAGATAGTGATAATGCAACAGCACCACTAGAACCTAAACCATATCCTACAGGAATTGATATTTCATGTTCAATATCAAAAAATTTATCAGAAAATTCCCCAAGCTTTAAGAACTCATTTAATACATATTCAGATACATCAGTTTTATCTGATTGATATCCATTAGTTGAAATGCTAAAATTTGATTGTTGATTATTTTTTGCATCTATTTTTACTCTAGTAGTTACACCTTGTTTAATTGAAAAGCCTGCGCCCATAGACCCTAAATTCTCTAAATCTTGATGAGGGTCTTCTAAATGAGCTGTGAAAAAACCTGTAATATGAGCGGGACAAAATGCCTTAGCCTCCATTGATCTAAGTTTAAATTTTACACAAAATATAAGAATATGCTTTAAATTAATTAAATTAATATAAATTGACTAAATTCATTCGACGCCTACAAAAAATTGGAAGTACAATCCTAGTATCACTGCCAAAAGAATGGGTTGATGCTAATAATCTGGATAAAACCAGTCAAGTTGAATTAGAAACTGGGCATGATAGTATCTCAATATCTCTAAATCAAGAATCACGTCCAACAAAAGAATTAGTGATATCCTATCCTTTACCAAAAGAAGAAAACATCGTAGCAGACATTACAGGAGCTTATCTTTTAGGATATGATGTATTCAAGATTATCTCTAAATCAAGTATTCCTGGAGAAGATAGAGAAAAGATACGTAATTCAATGAGAAGATTAGTGGGGATGGAAATTATTGAGGAAGATGCTTCTCATATCGATATGCAATTTCTTTTAGACGCAACAACTCTTGATCCTCAAAAAATTCTAAAAAGAATGAGTTCCATTGCACTTGGAATGTATGACGATGCATCAAAAGGATTAATTTTAGAAGATAAATCTAATTTGGAAACATTATCAAAACGTGATGTTGAGGTAAATCGCCAATATTTTTTATTGGTTCGTTTGATTCGTAGTGCTCTTGTTGATAAAAAATTAGCAAATGCATTTAATTTAGAAAATATCGATGTTCTTGATTATAGAGTAGCTGCCAATCTTCTTGAAAATGCAGGTGATTCTATTGTTGAGCTTTCAAATTTTATATACAATTCATCTTTATCAGAAGAACATTCAAAAAAGATTTTTGATATTGTAAAAGATTTTGGATTACTTGCGGAAAAATCAATTAATGCATTTACAAAACCTGATAGACTCTTAGCCATTGAAGCAATATCATTGCATAAAAAATATGAACAAAATCTTAGTAAATTAAGATCAACATTAGGAAATAAAAAACAAATTCCAATTGAATTTCTTGATTTAGTATACATGTATGAAAAAATTGCACAGTCATGGGCTGATGTTGCAGATCTGGTAAAACCAATTTATAATAAATAATTAGTAGAGTTTCTTTTTAGCAGCATATGTTAAAACAGCACATATTGTTTTTGAATCCTGGATTTTTCCAGTTTTGATTAATTTTATCAATTTTTTCAAATCCATTTTTACAACAGATAAAATCTCATCATCATCTAGCTTCAAATCTGCAATTTTCTTTAATCCTGAGGCTACAAAACAGTGAATTGCCTCTGTGTTATAACCAATTGATGGATAGTATGTTAGAAGATGTGTCATCTTTTTTGCTCTATATCCAGTTTCCTCTTCTAATTCTCTGAATGCACATTTTATTGGCTCTTCTCTTTTTTCTAATGTCCCTGCAGGAATTTCTAAAACATATCCGTGGGGAAACCTATGTTGCCTGACAAGTATTATCTTTTTTTCTTCATCAAATGCAAGCATCGCTGCAGCACCTCTATGCTCTATCATTTCACGTTTGACTTTTCTACCTTCTATTTTTCCATCATAAACACTAAGACCTAATATTTTTCCTTCATAGATCTTCCTTTTCTTCATTCTAACTCTTAGAATTTATTATTATTTAATTTGTTTGATATGCTAGATGTAATTTAGATGATTTCTTAAAATCTTTGATAGCTTTTTCTAACCATTTAATATGAAATGAAATTCGTTTTGGAATGAATAAATCTGCTGATTTTACATTTTTAACTGTTCTAACTTTTTGTGTAATTTCGTCCATTTTGAAAATATTGTCACTATACATAAACAAAACAATTTGATTTTTAGCTATAAATGGAATTTGCAAATATGATTTAGAAAATATTTTATTCATATTTTTTAATGTCTCTTTAAGATCACCATTTATCCAAGTAAGTATTGCATGAGGAATGTACTTTTCAATTTTTGTAGGATTATAAATTACTGTAAACTGCACTCCATCATTTTCTTGTAATTTTTCAATACATCTAGTAATTGTTTTTGTTGATAAATTTGTATTTTCAGCAATTTTTTCAATTCTTGATCTAGGATCTTTGATTAATTCTTTTAAAATTTCTAAATCCGTCTTTGTAAGATTTGCATTAAATCCTGGATTCTCTGCCTCAAAAATTGATAAAACTCTGACATCTTTCATCAATTTATTTGCAAGCTGAATTTTTTGTTTCATATTCTCTTTTACTACAATACTACAAACAGTAATTCCGCCTACACACGGCACAACAAAAAATGGTTCACCCACAAGACTAATCTGTTCTAAAATTTCGTCAATGTTTTCACCTGACACAACAAAATACAAAACACCATACCCCAATACGGGGGGCTCAACCTTTATGAAAAATTCTTCTATGATCTTTCTATTCTCCATTTTTTTAATTCTAGCACGTACTGCTCCACCAGAAATTCCTAATTCCATTCCTATTTGCCTGTCTGATTCTCTACAATTGTTTAGTAGCCTGCCTAGAATTTTTATATCTAAATTGTCCATTATATCACCTAAACCAACTCAATAAAATATGAAACCAACTAATATCATATAAAACTGTCTATAATGTTACTACTATACATCAATTATATTATATATCAGACTATTTTATTGATTTTGTGGAATATAGGTTACGATTAGCAAAAAGAATGCTATTCAACAAAAAGGGTAGTCTAATAGGTGCTGTATTAGCAGTAACCATTGGAATTTTAGTCATTCATGTAAACTTTGTAATTTTTCAGGGACTATTTGATGCAATAGTTAGAGACATCAGCGATTACAGAAATGGTGATATTCTTGTAACTGATGATGCAGATTTTATCGATAAATCTGATCTGTCTTTAGTAAATTGGTTTGAGAGAATTCCATATGTTGAAGCTGCGACACCTCGGCTTTCATCGACGGCAGAAATGAATATGACTAAAAATGGAAAACTAATCGAAGAAACTAGAGTCCCTATTGTTGGAGTAGATCCTTTTAGAGACATTCGTGCATCAACTGTTGCTCAAACTGTAAAAGATGGTTCCTATGTTTTCTCTAGAAATTCTATTGTGTTAGGTTCAAATGTTGCAAGAGATCTTGGTGGAGCTCAAGTTGGAGATAGTGTTAAAGTTCTTGTAGTTGATAGATATGGTCAAGATCAAATTAGAAGATTCACTGTTTCTGGAATTGCACAATCCCCTGGAGGTCAGGGATTTGATTATACTGCTGTTGTTCATATTGATACTTTACGTGACATGATGAATAGACACGGTGATTCAGGATCATTAATAGTAAAACTTAGTGATCCATCAAAAGCATTTGAAGTAAAAGAATTCTTTTTACGATCATTTCCAAACGATGATTTCATTGCAGAAACAATTGAAGAATCAGCAGAACAACAACTAGCTGGTTTTAGATCAGGCATTGCAATGATTAACATGATTGGATATTTTGGAATGATGTCATCAGCATTTGCAATTGTCACAATTCAGATGATGTTAGTAAATGGTAAAACAAGAGAGATTGGAGTAATGAGGGCAATTGGAGCAAAAAGAAAAGATATTCTAATAATTTTTATTTTCCAAGGAATGATAATTGGAGCAATAGGAGCTGGGGTTGGAACTGCTGCAGGTTTAGGCTATACATTTTATGCAAAAGAAACAAAAATGTCATTTAACAACAGTCTTCCTCTAGAAGTATCGTATAATTGGGAAAAAATTATTCAAACAGCCTTAACTTCATTTATTTTGGCAATTATTGCATCATTGTATCCTTCGTATAGAGCGACAAAATTGCTACCAGTGGAGGCGATGAGAACTGTATAATGTATTAGAAATTACTAATCTATCCAAAATTTATGGTGAAGGAGAAAATAAAGTCAAAGCACTTGATAATGTTTCATTTTCTATAGAACAAGGAGAAATTGTCCTCATAGTTGGAAGCTCCGGTTCAGGTAAATCTACATTACTTAACATGATTGGGTTATTAGATCGTCCTACAAATGGGAAAATTTTCATTGATGGCATTGATACTACAACACTGGATGACAATAACATTTCATCATTTAGAAATAAAAAATTAGGATTTATTTTTCAATTTTCAAATTTATTAACTGATCTTTCAGTTTTAGAAAATATTTTACTACCAAGACAAATTGCAGGAACTAATCATACTGCTGAGAAAGATGCAAGAGATTTACTAAAGGCAGTTGGATTAGAAGATCAAATAAATAAACGTGCAAATAAAATTTCTGGTGGACAAGCTCAAAGAGTTGCAATAGCTCGAGGATTGATTAATAAACCTTCGATAGTTTTAGCTGATGAACCAACTGGAAATCTTGATTCTGTTACTTCAGAAACTATAGTTCAATTAATGAAATCAATGGCAAAAAAACTTAATCAAACATTCATTATAGTTACTCACGACAGACAACATTTTGGCGATGTTGATAAAGTAATTACTATCAAAGATGGTAGAGCATTTGAAGGTGATCAACCATCAGAAATGGAGGTTATTGCAAAATGATTCTAAAAATATTGTTTATACTATTTGTTATTGGATTAATTCCATTTGTTTTTGAAAACTCTTTTGCTCAAATAAAATCTGGAGGATTTGGCGATTCTCCATTTGAGCGAGACTATGGTGATGTCAAATTTTTAGATGCTTATTTTGGTACAATTAATGATAAAATCGAAATTGAAGGAGGAGACAACAATGTTCCATTTACTGTAGTATTTGCAAATGTAGGAACACAAGACATTACAGGAATTCGTGGACAATTATCATTACCGCTGGGATTCTCTGCATCTGATGGTCCAGGCTCAATTATTTATGCAGATAGCGATTCCAATTCTTTAGCTGGGAACAATTTCCATCTAACATTTTTTGTAAATATAGATAAAAATGTGAAAATTCAGCAATACCCTGGAACTGTTAAGGTAGATTATTCTAGATTACGTGAGTCCGGAGTAAGAACTGCCTTTGCTGATTTTAATTTTAAAATTACAGGTGATAGTATAATTAATGTTAAAGCACTAGAACCATTTCTTACATCTCTAAAAACTAACAATGTTTCAATAGAAATTTCAAATGATGGAACTGCCCCAATTTCAGGTGTTGATGTTGTTGCTACTAATACACAAACTGAACTTGCATCAACATCGTCATCTATTACAAATGTTGAAAATGTAGTTATTCTTGAATCAAACTGGAATGTTGGACAAATTAATCCAAAAACCTCAAAATACCTTACAGCAACTGTGTATGTTCCAGAAGGACTAAAAGGCGATACCTTACGAATTCCTTTGTCAATTTCATATTATAATCCACATGGAGATCTAAAACAGATCTCAAAAATTGTTGATTTTTACATTAAAGGATTAATTGATCTTACAGTGTTTAATGTAGAAGTAATTGAATTATCTGGAACCCAAATGGTAGTTGGTGAAATTATTAACGAAGGAAATCAGGATGGATTATTTGGATTTGTAACTCTTGAAGCTCGTGGTGATTCTAATATAATTTCTGATACTCAATTTATTGATGAAATTGAAGTTGATGCACCAGTTCCATTTAATGTTCCAATAGAATTTGATGGTGAACCAAGATATGGGGAACATGAAATTACAATCACTGTAAGATACAAAGACAGTACAAGAGATGAGATATTCTTAACACATGATACAACCATCTTTGTAAAAGAACCAACACATGATGAAGGTGGTCCTGACTTTGCCATGATTGTTATTCCAGTTGCTTTGGCAATTGGTGCGGGAATCTACATGATTCGTAGGCGTAAAAAAGCCAAAATTGAGGCAAGTTAGATTTTAATTTTTAACCATACTGGGAGAATTAAGGCAAGATCAAATTGAGATTAAGTATTGTTGTTTTAATTATAGCTATTGCAATAGGTAGTATAGTAATTCTTTTAGGTTTTTTAGTAAACCAGGAATATGTCGAAATTTCTGAAATCTCTGATCAATATAAAAAATTAGAAAATTATAAAATTGAATTAGAAAAAATTAATCAACATAATCAACAAATTCTAGAAGATTTAGAAAAACAGATTAAAAATTCTGATGATTCTTCTCTCGAGCAAATTCGTAAAGAAATTGATGTAGCAAAGCGTGTAATTGATGAAAATAAAGCAGAACTTGAAAGAGTTATTGCAAGACTATCTCAAATAGAACCTACGACCTGAAATACTGATTCCATTTTTGGGA